>CALLHT010000215.1 GCA_938009335.1 uncultured Rhizobiaceae group bacterium | reverse complement strand
CGACATCAACTGTACCGACTGCCAGGTTCGCCGTGCCATCTGCTCCAATGTTGATGTTAGAGCAGGTTTGACCGCCGAAGTTAAACCAGAACCCGCACGCCATGCCGCGTCCCTGGTTTTTGCCTAAAGGAGCCTGCATGTGCGGATGTTTCTTCACAGCTTCGAGCGTAGGGCCGATGCCAATGGGACCATAGACAGGGCCGTATGAAGCTCTTGAACCTTCTTTTGCGGCATTCTTGATGCGGAATTTGACCGAGTCCATGCCAACCTTTCCGGCAAGCTCATCAACCGCACTTTCCACCGCAAACGCCGCCATAGGTGCAGAGGGCGCTCGATAGGCGGCTACTTTTGGTCGATTGACCAGAACTTCAAAGCCAACTGTTTTTACATTTTCCAGATCGTAGCAAGCAAAGGAAGTCATTGCCCCAAGCTCTGCCCACATGCCGGGGTAAGGGCCGCAGGTATATCTGAGTGTTGCCTCCGCGCCCGTGATCTTGCCGTTCTTCTTTGCGCCAATACGCACGTCAATTGATGTGGCGCTTGTCGGCCCTGAAGCACGAAAGACTTCCTCACGTGACAAGACGAGTTTCACTGGACGTCCGGCTTTGCGCGATAAGGCCAGTGCTACTGGCTCACTCCAAACGTGGGTTTTTCCGCCGAAGCCGCCTCCGATTTCTGATGATGTTACGCGGAGTTTTGATGCATCAAGACCGAGGAGGTCAGCGCAGTTTTGACGATAGACAAAATGGCCTTGTGTACAGACCCATAGTTCAGCGTTCCCGTCTGAATTCACACTGGCAACGCACGCGTGTGGCTCAATATAACCCTGATGAGTTTGCCCGGTCTTGTAGGTCCGCTCGACGATGAAGTCGGCTTCCGCCAATCCTTTTTCAACATCACCATGGCCGTATTGGCTACGATTGGTGACATTTGATTGCTTTGTTGGTGCGGGCTCAATTCCGGTCGTAAAGACTTTTTCGCGCACGATTGGCGCTTTTGGTTCCATCGCCTCATCAACATCTGTCACATGCGGCAGAACTTGGTAGTCGACCTTGATCAGTTTTAGCGCTTTGCGTGCCGTATGCGCATCAATCGCAGCTACGGCTGCAACTGCGTGGCCATCATACAGAGCTTTCGTGCGAGCCATGCAATTGTCTAGGATGTCGTAAAGATCCGCATTGCCATTGGTGAGATCGGGAAGGTCAGCCGCCGTAACGACCGCTTTAACGCCTTTCAGCTTTTCGGCTTTTGATGTGTCGATTTTCTTAATTTTCGCATGAGCATGTGGACTACGCAAAATGCGGCCCACGAGTTGCCCTGGCATGTTGAAGTCAGCGCCATAGCGCGCTTTACCCGTAACTTTTTCTACGCCATCGGGGCGAAGAGGGCGCGTGCCAACAGAGCTTAGCTTTTTCTTTTTGTCGTAAGCTGCATCAAATCCCATGGATCACTTCCCTTTCATTTCCTGAGCGGCGTCTTGAACTGCTCGAACGATTTTGTCGTAACCGGTGCATCTGCAAAGGTTGCCGGCAAGGCCAAACCGAATTTCTTCCTCTGTTGGATCGGGATTTCGCTCCAACAAATCTCTTGCTGCGATCAGAAACCCGGGAGTACAAACACCGCATTGCAAAGCAGCGTGTTCAATGAACTTTTGTTGCAGTGGATGCAAATCCGCCCCGTCTGCCATGCCTTCGATTGTTTCGATGCTTTTGTCTTGCGCTTCCGCACCGAGAACCAGACAAGAGCACACTAGACGACCATCAACCATGACCGAACAAGCGCCACAGTCGCCTGTGCCACAACCTTCTTTGGTTCCTGTGAGTTCCAAACGGTCTCGAAGAACATCAAGAAGCGTTTCATCTGCATTGCAAAGATACTCGACCTCATCACCATTGATGGTGGTTGAAACAGCTATTCCAGCCATTATAGTTTTCCTCCTGCGCGGGCATATGCGATCTTTGCTGCGCGTTGCGCCAACACACCTGAAACTTTCTTTCGAAAGTCAATCGTACCGCGTTTGTCATCAATTGGATTGCAGGCCTTTGCGCATGCAGTGGCCATTTTCTCCAATGCAGCATCTTCAAGCTTTGTCCCAATGATTACTTTTGCTGCATCTTTCACGAGAACAACGGTTGGAGCCACTGCTCCAAGGGCGACACGGGCAGATTTCACCACTCCCTTTGCGTCGAGTGTCAGGTTTACGCCGGCGCTTGCAACTGCAATATCCATTTCTGTTCGCGGGATGAACCGTAGATAGGCATCCCCAGAACGCGACGCAGGCTTTGCCAGTTCGATGGATTCAATCAGCTCGCCTTTACCAAGAGCAGTTTTTCCAGGTGCGGTAACAACTTTTTCTACAGCCAGACGTCGTTTCCCTTTAGGGCCGGCAATCACAGCTTTTGCGTTTGCTGCAACGAGGGCAGGAACACTATCAGCTGCAGGCGATGCGTTGCAGAGGTTTCCAGAAATCGTGCAACGGCCTTGTATTTGTTTAGAGCCAATCAGATTTGCTGCTTCTACAACGCCGGGCCATGCTTTTTTGAGCGCCTTGTTTTCCCCAAGTGCCGCGCATGGAACCGACGCGCCAACACTGAAGCCTTTTGCGGTTCTTGTGACCTTGTCGAGTCCTTTGACAGATTTGATATCTACGACAAGGTCCGGCTCGATATATTCGCCTCGCATTCGAACGAGCAGGTCGCTTCCCCCCGCAAGCACATAGGCCTTCCCCTTTGACCCGGCTAAAAGACCAACAGCATCTTTCAGCGTTTCAGGACGCTCATATTGCATCGATAACATTCCTCCCGTGAATCTGTTGGCAACTTTGTCATAGGCAAAAAAAAAGTCAAACTTCCAATTCAGTTGTCACCTTAATGCTGCGCCGAACGGAAAGGGAGGCGAATAAAGATCACTCAGAGCGGTAAAATCAGAACAGAAAATGTAATTTCAGCGACATTTTTTGGGCAAAGTGTCACAAATTTAGGATATTGGGCTTTTTTGCTCGAAATCAGATTGGAATCATGCTTTGAAAAGGGCGTTTATGTTCGGAAAAACCGATCATTTAGGGAGAAGAAAATGAAAAAGTATCTACTAGGCGCGACAGTGGCTGCAGCTACTGTTCTTGGAGGAACACCTGCACAATTCGGTGTAACGCCTGTTCACGCTGCTGAGTGCGGCAAAGTATCAATCACAGAAATGGACTGGGCATCATCACAGGTTGTGACAGCTGTCGCAGCATTTTTGATGCAGCAAGGCTACGGTTGCGACGTACAGAAAGTACCGTCATCAACAGTGCCAGCTCTTACATCACTTGCTGAAACAGGCGAGCCAGATATTCTGACTGAAGTTTGGGCAAACTCCACACCTGCTTATCAAGGCCTTTTGGATGAAGGTAAACTGGTCGAGTTGACAGACGTGCTTTCTGACGGTGGCGTAGAAGGTTGGTGGATTCCGGCTTACTTGGCTGAATCAAACCCAGAGCTAGCTACTTGGGAAGGCATCATGAAGAACCCAGCTGCTGTTGGCGGCAAGTTCCATGACTGTCCGTCAGGTTGGGCTTGCGACATCATCAACAACAACAACCTGAAGGCGCTTGACGCTGCAGGTGGCGGCCTTGAGCGTTTCCAGCATGGTTCAGGCGAAACACTTCAGACTTCAATTGCTGCGGCCTATGCTGATAAAGCTCCATGGTTGGGTTACTACTGGGCGCCAACGGCTGTTCTGGGTAAATACCCAATGGTGCAGGTTAAAGTTGGTGAATACAACGCAGACGCTCACACATGTAACGGTAAAGTAGAATGTGCTGATCCAAAATTCTCAGCATATCCAGCTGCCAAAGTTGCTACAGCTGTTTCTGGTGCTTTCGCAGAACGTGAGCCAGAAATCGTGGAACTTTTGAAAAACGTATCATTCACAAACGCTCAAATGGGCGAAGTGCTCGCTTGGCGTCTGGACAACAACGCTTCTAACGAAGAAGCAGCTGTTTACTTCCTGACAAACTACAAAGACGTTTGGGCTGGTTGGTTGAGCGATGATGCAAAAGCAAAGCTCTCCAAAATTTTGAACTAAACTTGTTTTAGGTTCATGCCCTCCCGCGCTCAGCGGGAGGGTTTTCTGTTTTCCAGATTGGGGGAATTATGGCGTTTTACGATGGGTTGTTCAAAACTTTAGGGCTTGAAGAATGGTGCGGTGGCAAACCGTCCGATGCGCCCTTATCCATGTCAGATTTGTTGGCACAAGGAAGCGGTGAGGAGGCTGTTGGCCCTGCTTTCCCATTTCCATCTCTTGATAATCTTAACGAGAGTTGCAGCCATTTAAGCCAGACACGCGATCTAACAAAAGGCATTGAGAATGCATTCTTGGCAGCTAAACCCGCACTGAAAACGGTTTTAGATCCGATCACACAACCCTTGAGCTGGTTGTTGGACGGCGCACTCTACACGTTCAGTGCGATCCCGTGGTTCATCATGATCCCAATTTTGCTTTTTATATCTTGGTTCGCATCTAAATCCAAAGCCGTAACTGGTTTTGTTGCGTTCTCAATTTTATTGCTTGCATTCGTCGACCACTACGACATTGCGATGCAGACGCTATCCATCATTTTTGTCTGTACGGGTATTTCGGTTCTCTTGGGCGTTCCAATTGGAATAGCAATGTCCAAATCAGACCGTTTGCAACAGGGTGTTGTGCCGATACTGGATTTGCTGCAAACGCTTCCGACATTCGTATATCTCATTCCACTGATCTTCCTGTTCTCGGTAACCGAGTCCAAATTGTACGGTATTGCGATTATTCTTTACGCGATTGTTCCCGTTATTCGTTTGACTGACCTTGGTATTCGATTGGTCGATAAAGACGTGATCGAAGCTGCCAATGCATTTGGCATGAACTCTAATCAAAGACTTGTTGGTGTCGAGTTACCGCTCGCACTCCCGAACATCATGGCTGGTGTAAACCAGACCATTATGATGTCCCTGGCGATGGTTGTTATTGCTTCGCTTGTTTCTGCTCCGGGTCTTGGCGTGAATGTTCTTCGCGGTATTCGTAACCTCGAGTTGGGCGTGGGTATTGTTGCCGGTGTTGGTATCGTGCTTCTGGCTGTAATTCTCGACCGTGTATCAAAAGCTGCGCTTTCGCGGGTCGATATGACCCACAAAACTCACTAGGGGCTGAAGAAAATGACAAGTGAACCTAAAGTCAGTCTGCGTGGGCTATACAAAATCTTCGGCGCAAACAGCAAAGAAGCTCTGAAATATGTGAAAGATGGTTTGGGCAAGGAAGAACTTCTTGTTCAGCATAAACACGTGTTAGGCTTGCAGGACATCAATGTGGACATGCAAGAGGGCGAAATCACAGTTGTGATGGGGCTTTCCGGCTCTGGTAAGTCTACACTTATTCGTCACTTGAACCGCTTGATCGACCCAACAGATGGAGAGATCTGGGTTGATGGCGAAGACGTGATGAAGCTCAACGAAGATGAACTTCGGCTCCGTCGGCAGAACAAAATGTCGATGGTTTTCCAGAAGTTCGCGCTCTTGCCTCATCGTACTGTTCTCCAGAATGCTGGTATGGCGTTGAAGGTCCGCGGTGAGAGCGAAGCAACGCAAAATTCGGAAGCTATGAAGTGGCTGGACCGCGTTGGTCTAAGTGGTTTTGAAAACCATTATCCTGCGCAGCTTTCAGGCGGCATGCAGCAACGCGTAGGCATTGCCCGTGCGCTGACTGCAAACACTGACATTATGTTGATGGATGAAGCGTTCTCTGCGCTTGATCCGTTGATCAGAACAGACATGCAGGACCTTCTGTTGGAGTTGCAGGACGAGCTAAATAAGACAATCGTCTTTATTACGCACGATCTGGATGAAGCGCTGAAGCTTGCAGATCATCTGGTCATTCTTAAAGATGGCGCAGTTGTGCAACAAGGAGAGCCGCAAGGCATCCTTCTTCATCCAAATGATCCATACATTGAGGACTTTGTCAGTGACATCAACCGTGCGCGGGTTCTTAAAGTTCGCTCGGTTATGGGCGAGGTCAAGAAAGGTACGAAATACGCGGGTGATGTGCAGATGAGTGACAACCTTGAGAGCATGATTGCTCTTTCCAATGGTGAAACCAACAAAATCTACCGTGTAATGGATGATGCTGGCAAAGTTGTTGGCCAACTCGATATGTTGGACTTGGTGAAAGCGCTGGTTCCGAGACTGCCAACAGAAAAGAGCTAAGG
>CALLHT010000214.1 GCA_938009335.1 uncultured Rhizobiaceae group bacterium | reverse complement strand
CTTCTATTGTTCGGCGCAGCTTACGTCTCTGCCTACTATTTTGATTATCATTGGTCGTGGTGGTGGTTTGCGTATGCTGCCGTCATCAACTCGACCATGAACGCGCTGAACATGGTGCCGATCCTGCCGTTAGACGGCGGGCACATCATGGAATCATATGCAAAAACAATCGCGCCAGACATTGCAAAAAAGGCCATGCTTACCATCAGCATTGGCGGCGCGGCGATCCTCTATTCCGCAGGCTATGAAAGCTTTGCAATGATCTCAGCAATGTGGGGCATCCCTGCCCTCATGGGGCAATCAGATTGCGCCATTAACGACAAACGCCCCATGGGTCTCCACGGAGCGTTGTTCATGTTGGCATTTTACGGCCTGACGTTAGGATGTCACATCGCAGCAATGCTGCTGACGTTCCATCACTTCTATTGAGCTAAATTACTCAGCCGCAATAACCCCGCCATTTACGCCACGGTCTTCCTGCAGCAGTTCAGCAATCAGAAAGGCAAGCTCCAGCGACTGGCTAGCATTGAGGCGCGGATCACAATGCGTGTGATAGCGCGAACCCAAATCTTCTTCAGTCACTTCGCGCGCACCACCGGTACACTCGGTCACGTCTTTGCCGGTCATCTCGAAATGAACACCACCTGCATAGGTGCCTTCCGACTTGTGAATTTCGAAGAACTGCTGAACTTCAGAAAGCACATAATCAAACGGGCGGGTTTTGAAGCCACCGGCAGAGATCGTGTTGCCATGCATCGGATCACAAGACCAAACAACTTTCTTGCCTTCTTTCTCCACCGCACGAATGAGGCCAGGCAAATGTTCGCCCACTTTCTCATGACCAAACCGGTTGATCAGCGTTAAGCGACCTGGCTCATTTTCAGGGTTAAGCGCATCGCATAATTCCAGCAAGCCATCGGCGGTCATAGAAGGCCCGCATTTCAGGCCAATCGGGTTCTTGATGCCCCGGAAATATTCCACATGTGCATGGTCTGGTTGACGCGTGCGATCACCAATCCAAAGCATATGTCCAGATGTTGAATACCAATCACCAGACGTCGAATCCGTGCGGGTCATCGCTTCTTCATAGCCAAGCAGCAGCGCTTCATGGCTTGTGTAGAAATCAGTCTCGCGAAGGCGCGGATATTGATCAGATGAAAATCCAATGGCTTTCATGAAGCGGAGCGTTTCTCCAATACGATCAGCAAGCTGCTGATACCGCTCAGACGCCGGATTGTCTTTGACAAACCCAAGGGTCCATTCATGTACATGCTCAAGGTTTGCATAACCGCCTTGTGCGAATGCGCGGATAAGATTGAGCGTCGCCGCGGATTGGCGATACGCCATAATCTGACGTTCAGGGTCAGGAATACGGGATGCTTCATTGAACTCGATGCCGTTGATGATATCACCACGGTAACTTGGCAGCGTCACATCGTCTTTTGTTTCTGTGTCCGAAGATCGTGGCTTCGCAAATTGGCCAGCAATACGCCCCACCTTCACAACGGGCTTGGCCGCTGCATAGGTCAGCACCACGGACATCTGCAAAAACACGCGGAAGAAATCGCGAATATTGTCAGCACCATGCTCTGCATAGCTCTCAGCACAATCACCGCCCTGCAGCAAAAATGCTTTGCCCTCAGCAACGTCAGCCAAATGTGATTTAAGGTCCCGCGCTTCCCCTGCAAATACCAAAGGCGGATAAGAAGCAAGACGCTGCTCTACTGTCTCGAGTGCTGCCTTGTCCGGATAATCCGGCACCTGAATGATCGGCTTTGATCTCCAGGAATTCGGTGTCCATTTTTGTGCCATTGGTCTGTACCTATTCTTAACTCACTTAAACGCAGAGGAGACAACACTCCCCAAGGAGAGCGTTATAACCACACAGGAATAAGATTTCCACAGATTATTACATTATCTGAAGCTAACTGTACCGCACACCAGCGTTCTTAAGCGCATGGTCAAACAACTCCACTTCCACTGGCGAAATCTCAACACTGCGCGGATATAGCGGCGCTTGCCGGTCCGCAATGATCGGACGATCAAAACCGATAGTAGTTTCTATGAAACTTTTCACCCCATCTTCACCAAAGATATCACAATAGCCTTTTAGAACGGCATCAAGATAGGATTGAAGCAAAGCTCCTTGCCCATCGTTAGCCTTCTCCGATGTGTCTGCGACATAGACATAGATGTTTTCAGGCATCTCTACATCATCGGGCCGATCCAAAACCGATTGATCTAGCAGTATCCTGTTATAACCAGACTCGCGTTCATCGACTTCTGGCAAGTTCGCCGCATGATCAATAACAATTGCGCCCTTTATCAGACACTGCGGGTCTTCATGGATCGACAGCAACAGAAGGTCATCACGACTACCAATGATATGCTCCGGAGCGCTTGAACGAGCCTGCCAATGCCGACGCCAGCCTTTCAGCCTTGCGGGCACATGGTCCACATAACTTGTCCGCAAAGTTTGCGTATTGACCAGTGAACCAAAGCCAAAATAACCGACCAAATCAGGATTTACCGTCCCCGTCATTCAACCCGCTCTCCGTTTACAACGCGGTAGGACGGCGAATACATGGTCACCAACTCCTCTGCTGCGGTCGGGTGAACAGCCATGGTACGATCAAAATCAGCTTTCGTCGCACCCATTTTAATCGCTACACCAAGTGATTGCGCCATTTCGCCCGCAGAATGCCCCATAATATGCAAGCCAACCACGCGATCCGTTTTAGCATCGACAATAATTTTCATCAGCATTTTGTCGCTTGCACCAGAAAGCGTGTTTTTCATTGGCCTAAAGTGCGCGCGATACACTTCAAGTTCAGCATAGCGTTCAGCGGCTTCTTCTTCGCCAAGGCCAATAGTGCCTATTTCAGGCTGAGAAAACACCGCGGTTGCGATCAAATCGTGGTCAGGCTTGGTAGGATTATTCTTGAACTCTGTCTCTATCAGGCACATGGATTCATGAATCGCGACTGGCGTCAGCGCAACCCGGTTCGTCACATCACCTACCGCCCAAATGTTCTCCACGCTGGTCTTTGAATACGCATCAACTTTGATGAAGCCGCGTTTATCGGTTTCAATTCCAGCGGTTTCCAGACCCAAACCATCCGTTGCGGGGCCACGACCAATGGCAAGCATGATCTGATCAGCCGATAATTGCTTGCCACCAGATGTATGCGCAACAAGCTTACCGCCATCTTGTTTTTCAATTCTGGTGAAAACCTCATTGCAGATCACGGTAATGCCGCGCTCTTCCATCTCCTGGTGCAG
This sequence comes from uncultured Rhizobiaceae group bacterium, assembly GCA_938009335.1. Classification (GTDB taxonomy): domain Bacteria; phylum Pseudomonadota; class Alphaproteobacteria; order Rhizobiales; family Rhizobiaceae; genus JAALLB01. The sequence goes on along the minus strand of CALLHT010000214.1, from coordinate 5,252 downwards.
AAGCGTTCTCAGATCACCATCAAAGCCGCGCAAAATTTCTTCGCCGCGATAAATTAGCGTTACTTTACTGCCAAGCCCTGCAAAGATGCCGGCGAATTCTACCGCGATATAGCCACCGCCATTGATAACGATTTCCTCAGGCAATTCTTCCAGATGGAACACTTCATCGGAAGTGATACAGAGATCGCTCCCCTCAACCCCTGCATCGCGGGTTGGCGTTCCCCCGACGGCGATCAAGATCTTTTCCGCAGTTACGGTCTTGTCTTGCGCAGTCAGATAAACCTCATTCGGCCCTCTAAGCTCTGCCCGGCTATTGATGATATCAGCACCATTATTATCGAGACCTTTCTGATACAGTCCCTCAAGCCTCGCGATCTCAGCATCTTTATTAGCAATCAGCGTTTTCCAATCAAACGAACTTTCCCCAACAGACCAACCGAAGCCGGCAGCCGCCTCAAACTCTTCAGAAAAACTGGACGCATACACCATCAACTTCTTAGGCACACAGCCACGAATGACACATGTTCCGCCCCAACGATATTCCTCAGCAATCCCGACACGTTTTCCCATCCCGGCAATTAAGCGCCCTGCTCGAACACCACCGGAGCCGCCACCAATCACAAAGAAATCATAGTCAAAATTCGCCATAGGAAATATCCTGATATGTGTTGAAGTGATTACGCATCACAAAAGAAAAGGCCCGGAAAACATCCGAGCCTTAATCTTAATAAACTTGGGAACTCAGACTGACAACACCTATTGTAGGCCCTGCTCCTTCATTTTCTCTTGAACAGTCCGCGACATGTCGCGTGTAATTCCAGTGCGCCAAACCTTGGAAACCTCATCCACCTGCCTAAACAGGTTTGGTGTCAAGTTCAGGAACTTGATACCCGCTTCGCTTGTAAAAAACGTCGCGATACTTTCAAGCTCTGCCTGTGTGAACATTTGGGTGTAAATTGCCGCGACTTCTTCTTCCAAAGCTCCACGACGAGCAGCAAGCGATATCGCAGTTTCATCTACGATATTGGAAATCTCCGCTTCGATGTCAGGACGATTGGCGATCAATCCAGCTTTTGTAAAAGAAGCAATTTCCGGCAAAATTCCATCAAGCCTGCTGGTCGCACCCGTTGCAACCATCGCTGCCTTCGCGGCTTTGTTATGCTCCGGTGTAATTTCCTGGGCTGCAACGGTATAGATGGAGATGAATAGCACCACTCCCGCCAGAACCAGCGCCTTGAATGTCAGCATAACTGAACGTGTGAATTTCATAAGGTTATTTCTCCTAAATAAAGCGTCGCTCTTAATCAAAGTCGGCGTACGCCTGCTTCCCCAGCCAAAAATACAACATCTGCATAGCCTAAAAACAATCCGTGTTCTACCACACCGGGGATGTTTAACAAGCTGTCAGAAAGTGCAGAAGCATCGGAAATGTGGCCAAAAGAAGCGTCTATGATGTAATGTCCACCATCTGTGACGAAAGGACTACCGCCTCCACGCAACGCTAACGGCGCTTCCAGTCCCAATTCGGAAATACATTTTTCAATTGCGTTCCAAGTTGCCTTGAGCCCGAATGGGTTAACCTCTATCGGCAGCGGGAAAACCCCAAGAGTGTCAACCAATTTGGAATCATCAGCGATGACCGCCATCTTCTCGCTGGCATTTGCTACGATTTTCTCACGCAACAATGCGCCGCCTCCGCCCTTTATAAGCTGAAATTGATGATCAACTTCATCGGCACCGTCAACAACCAGGTCCAGTTCCGGCATCTCTTCAAGAGTGGCGAGTGGAATGGAAAACGACTCACAAAGTTCACGGGTTCTTTCAGACGTTGGAACCCCGGTTATTTTGAAACCATTCGCGACTTTTGCGCCTAGCAGCTTGGTAAATTCATCGGCGGTGGAACCGGTGCCGATTCCCAAACGCATACCCTCTTCAACCAGTTCGAGGGCAGCAGCGGCAGCCTCAATTTTCAGTTCAAGACTCATGTTCAAATTCAACTTTTGCTTCGCCATTCATTTAGCGCTGTGTTACCACGCCGATACCAGCCTAACCAATGCAAATTTAGACAATCAACAAGACTCGCAAATCATGTATTCATTGATAATATTCGATCTGGACGGCACTCTGGCGCATACTGCCCCCGACCTTCTCGCGACACTCAATCGGATCACTGAACCTCATGGCATTGCCCCCATGGGCATATCCCATCTCGGGCAGATTATTGGGCATGGCGCAAAAGCCATGATTGCCAGTGCTTTTGAATTGGAGAAAGTCGCTCTCAATGAAGAATTGCACAACGAGTTATTTGAAGCGTTTCTGGTTGATTATTTCAACAATCTCGTAAACGAAACGCGCCTTTTTGACGGGGTGCTGGATGCGATGGATAGACTCGAGAATGTCGGCTTCGAATTCGCAGTTTGCACAAACAAGAAGCACTCAATGGCTGTTCCACTGCTTGATCAACTGGGCGTATCGGATCGCTTTAAAGCAATCACAGGTGGAGACAGTTTTGATTTCAGAAAGCCAGACGCTCGTCACCTTGAAAAAACCGCTCAATTGGCTGGGCATCAGCTTGAACATGCGATCATGATCGGAGATTCAGAAACCGATATCAACGCCGCGATAAATGCCAAAATTCCAAGCGTTGCAGTTACCTTTGGATATACTACGGTCCCCGCTGCGCAACTGGGCGCAACGCATGTGATCGACCATTTCTCAGAACTGCCAAACGCGATTACAAAGATAACAAAGCAACATTGAAGCCTTAAGACACTTTTCGCTTCAGCTTCACAACTTTCTTGCTGCTGGAAACTGAAGCTGGTTTCCAACCCTTGATCCAGTCTACAAAGTCATCAGCAGGCAATGGGCGGGCAAAGTAGTACCCTTGCGCAAACGTACATCCATGGTCAGCCAAAAACTCAAACTGCTTCAGCGTTTCAACGCCCTCAGCCACAGTTTCATAGTTCAAACTGTTCGCCATGGCGAGAATGGTTCTAACGATCACGCGTCCATGCTCATCTTCATCGTTGTTGAGCATATCAACAAACGAGCGATCAATCTTGAACACGTCAAATGGCAGTTTTGAGAGCTGGGACAGATTAGAATACCCGGTACCAAAATCATCAATCGCAAATCGAACACCCAGCGTTTTAAGCGCTTCAATATGTTTAATTGCCAATGCCGGATTTTGCATCGCCATGCTTTCCGTCAACTCAAGCTCAAGGCTATGCGGGTTTGCGCCTGTCGCCTCAAGAACGTCGATAACGGTTTGAGCAAGATCTGGACGTTCAAACTGAGCAGTCGAGATATTAACCGCAATGGAAACTCCCAGACCCATTGCATCAAACTTCACGATTTGACGACATGCTTCCTCCAAGACCCAACGACCCAATGGCAAAATCAAACCGCAGTCTTCAGCAATACGAATAAACTCCAATGGCTGAACCATGCCTTTTTCAGGATGCTTCCAACGGATCAATGCCTCAACAGATTTCGGGCGACCATCGGCACACGACACTTTCGGTTGATAGTAAAGCTCCAGTTGGTCTCCCTTATCAAGAGCCGTGCGCAGGTCTGTTTCAATCTCAACACGTCTGGTCGCTTCAAGGTTAAGCGACTCTGAGAAGAATCGGTATGTGTTTTTGCCCTCTTCCTTGGCTTGATACATCGCCATATCAGCGCTTTTTAAAATCGTCTGATAGTCAGACCCATCCTGCGGGAAGGCTGCAATACCAACAGATGCACCAATAGAAATTTTTGATCCGTTGATTTCAAATGGCTCTGAAACTGCTGCAATAATGCGCTGAGACACGGTCGCTGCATCCGTTGCTTCACGAATTTCAGACAAAAGCACGGTAAATTCATCGCCTCCCAGACGAGCAAGAACTTGCTTCTTACTTCTTTGACCATTCTCTTCTTCCATAACATCGTCAGAAGAAGGCACGGAATCAAATCCGATCAAGTCCTCAGCGCGAAGAACATTGGCAAGACGGTCAGAAAATTGGCTGAGAAGTACGTCGCCCACATCGTGACCAAATGTATCGTTCACCCGTTTGAAACCATCGAGGTCAACAAACAACAACGCCCCGGTAGTCTTCTGACGGACACAACGGCGAATGGCACGTGTGAGTTCTTTGCGGAAAAACTCACGGTTCGGCAGTTGTGTGGTGCGGTCCACATAGGCCAATTCGTAAATTTGCTCGATGTTTGAGCGTAGTGTCTTGATCATATCAGAGACGGAATTACCCAAACTTTTCACTTCATTTGGGCCTTCGATGGGCAAGGCAACATCGAGATCACCATTGGCGACCATATTCGTTGCTTTTGAGAGCCTACTTAGCGGGCCTGTGATTTGACGAGACAATAAACCGGCCAGCAAGATGCCAATCATCAAAACCGGTATAGAAGAAGAAAGATTTGCTGTAACAATCGGCCATGCAACTTCAGCAAATGAAGGGTTTTTATAGCGGATCATAATGGAACCGATCACGCCACCATTGTTCACCAGTGGTTCCGCAACGGTAATGACTGCCTCTTTGACAGAATATTGCATTTCGCCGCTAGCAATAGCTTCAGCTTGATCCGGCACATCCTCGGCCGCGAGAAGCGTAGGTGTAAGGCGGTCACCATCCAGGAAAAACGTGCGGTTAGCATCGACTGCCAAGACTTGGACAACATTCGAGCGTGTGCGAACGGATTCCAGGATTCCCTCGATTTCGCTTAACTCAAAATAATCAAACTGTTTCTCAAGGCTGCGCGCAACGACATTCGTCATAGAAAGCGCTTCTTGGAGGCGGTCGCGTTGGGCGTTCCGTGTTTCTGATATGGTATCTGTCGCCAATTGCGCTGCCATCAGTGTAAGAGCAATGCCCGAGATGAGCATTACAACTCTAAACTGAATTCCATTGGCATATGCGATGAGCCTGCTACTCATTACCCGCCTTACGAGACAATTTGGTCTCGCTCCCTGCTATTATTATTATTTTTGTTGCAGCCAACCTATGCGTAAGGTGCGTATTAATGGTAAACAGGTCTGATAATTATCCGCTCTGCAGCTCTGTTTCTCTTCCATTGGTTAATGACTTATTGCCACAGCGACTTAAACTGATGGCTGGAAAACGAGTGGATTCACGAAGCGCGGATTTCACGCAGACGCATCAAGGACAATGAATGGCCAATCCAATCGATAATGGCGCAGACAATCTCAAAGGCAGCATGTTTATGCTGCTCGCGATGGCGAGTTTTGCGATTGG
>CALLHT010000213.1 GCA_938009335.1 uncultured Rhizobiaceae group bacterium | reverse complement strand
GAGCAAAAACTTTGGAACTCGCAAAAGCAAAAGCCGATAAAAACAACACGTTTTGATGCGGTTGGTTCAAAGCGGGATATTTCTCGATTGGTTTTTGCTCAATTGCACGGAGCGTCAAAGCTTCAGCCCGACATCATTGAGCTGCCAAAAAATGCACCTTATGGAACAGTCGAGATTGATGAATCTGCATGCACTTTATGCATGGCATGTACGTCCTCGTGTCCGGCGAATGCCCTGAGTGATACGCCAGATGAACCCAAATTGCGGTTCACGCAGTCTGCATGTGTTCAATGCGGATTGTGTGTTGCAACCTGTCCGGAGCAGGCACTTTCACTAAAACCTCAATTGGATTTCACTGCAGTGGCTTTGCAGCCGAACGTGTTGAAAGCTGAGGAGCCGTTTGAATGTATTTCTTGCGGAACCCCGTTTGCTGCCAAGTCAACAATTGAACGCATTGCCGAACAGCTTGCCGGCAAACATTCGATGTTTGCGAGTGAAGAGCGGGCAAATCTGATTAAGATGTGCGAAAACTGCCGCGTTGAAGCGCAAGCAAATTCAAGTGAAGACCCGTTTGTGGCAGCAGACCGACCCAAGCCCCGTACTACAGAAGATTATATCGCGGCTGAGAAAAACGGTCTGACAGCAGATGATTTTCTGATCGACGATTGAGCGCGGAATTTAAGCCGGATTTTGTTGATAGCATAATTCTTCTGCACGGGCCCGGAACGAGGCGTACTGACTATCGGAAAGAATGCCTTCGTCTTTCATTTTGTCCACATCACCGATGCGTTGCTGTAAGCAGGCAGCAAGTTTCGGATTTGCTGATTCTGCCGGCGCTGTCTCGGCACTGATGGTGGGGAGACCTGTTTCCTCTGCATCATTAAACAGATTTCCAAAATCATCGGCGTAATTGAAAAAGAGTATGAGCGCGAAGCATCCTGCAAGGCATAGCGCCAGAACACGTGCGGCTGTTGTGTCGGCAAAACTGTTAGAACTTTGAGCAGTCATCATATAACTCCTTTGTCTCTATTCTGTTCGCGCGATTGGCAGATTGTGCAGCAAGTTTTGTGGTTTCATCACCAGCTTTTGTTGCGCGTTCATCGCTAATCCTAAATATACGGGTTTTCCAACCATTGAGTCCAGTACATGGGAAGAATCGGAGAATTCCAGCCTGAACAGTGCCAGAATGTTTCGAAGATCATCTTCGCTAACATCATCACCATTGTACAATGCATTTAGGATGCGGGTAGCTTCTTGATCACAGCCTATATGCCACGACCATTTCTCATCCTTGATTGATTTTACCGCGGTAATACGTGTTCCGACACCCAGAAAATGACGGATCCAGGCTTCAATCACGCGGCCCAGAGCATCCTGTGCAGGCTGGGTAAAGCGAAAGTCTGCGGCCATATCAAAACGGTCTGAGCGCGCCCAGTATTTTTCCTGGGTTTCTTCGGTCATCACATCTAGTGAGATTTCGCGTGTTGGTGTACCGGCTTCTGCCAATAATTGCCCAAGCCCGCCGAAGCCGCTTTCTGCTCGCATTTCAACAATTTCCTGATCCGCCAGCATGAGTTGCTCATCGCCGACTGTAACCGCTTGTTCGCGGAAAAAGAGCTCTGCGGCGCGCAATTGAAATGGATCGTCGACCTGATCCAGAAGGTTTCGCAAAATGACGTGGACCATTTGGTCAATGAACATAGGCGGTATGTTGATTGGCTCGCCTTCGAACAAAGACGCATACGCGGCTTCCAGCGTGCCATGCTTTGCCAGATGATCTCTGAAACGCAGAATAATGCGGTAATTATCTGCTGCATCTGAATCTTTGACGGATGAGATTTGGATTTCCTCAATCTCGCAAAAGGGGTCTTCCATCAGGCATTCGAACAAAGCGTGCTCTGCCTCGCACGATTCTTCAACGGGATGAATTTCAGGCCGTGTGAAATATGCCCGCAAATAATCTTGTGTGACGTTTAGATGTCCTTGCTGGTTTTTCTCAAGGAGATGAATGCCTGCTGATTTCCAGAAGTCGCGGTTCACTCTATGATTTCCCAAACTTTAGTATGCACGTTTTGCTCCGGAAGGTTTACGAGGCTGTAGCTTTCGCGAATTTCGCTATTCTCGTCCATAATACGCTTGATCGCAAATACAGAGTTTATTTGCACATCTGCGCAAAGGTTCAGGGTGTCTTGGATTTCCTGTTGAGCCGCCATTTTTGCAGCCTCCCGTGATGGGGCACCGAACTCGCTAAGCAGTTTCACCGTCAGGTTTTCTTCGATGCGATCTAAATCAGATTTGAAGATTTCAGAAACTGTGCTGAATGTGGAGAAACCAAAACTCTCCAATGATAGAAACCCGTTGGAAAATGCTTGCTTGAGTTTGCCTTTAATGTCTTCCGGCTGGTGTATCCCGTTAAACCAAAAGCCACCGGGAATTGCCCATTCGTCGGGCTCAGCAGCATGTTCAAAGACATGCGTGTCTGATGGGTCGAAACGAATGGTTTTCAAGAATTTCATGCTGAACCGTCCGACTTGGCGCGGACTGTTTCCAATGCGGTTAAGGTTTCTATGATGGATGTTTCCTCAGCAGTTCTGACGAGTGCATTCCCGCGCTCGTCCATTCCAACAAATTCACCATCAGTGACGGCATCTTCAAGCTTTGTTTTTTCACTGATACGCCCCATCCATTGGTCATGAATTTGCTTAAACCCTTCTTCACTCCATGTGTGGATCCAATTGACGATGTGACGTGATACCGATTCCAGTAACTGCGTACGCGAAATATCTCCGCACCCCTCATCCCAAATGGTCGTCATTTCAGAATTCAGGCCCGGATCTATCTGATCTTTCTCTGGTAAAATGGAGATCTCCAAGTTCAACAGTAACCACTGCGGAATACCCTCTGTCTCGTTTTTAGAAACCAGAAGATCCGCAGAACCGATTGATCCTTCATTCAATAGGATTGTCGATGGCCAACGATAGTTGATCGCAACCTCAGGTGCGCTGATTGCGCCTAGCGCGTCACCAAATGCCACCATCATCATGTAGAGCATTTCTCCGCAGCGTTCTCGGGGGACCTCCGGTTCGAGAACCAAAGCGAAGTTCAGTTTGTTCTGGTTTTCAGACCACAGCAAATCGCCTGCACCGATTTCGCCCGCGTTGAGCTGTTTTATCGCTCGGGCTCGTGGGCTTTTGTCTTGCGGTACTCGATGCCCTTTGAGGAGGGGAGGAAACTGTGGTGCGATTTTCATATGGATTATGTGACTGAGATTTTACCTTCAACCACATGATTGAGGTCTGTGCCTTCGGCGGTAAGAACGACTTTTACGCTAAGTTCACTTTTGCCTGACAGATCGGCTTCACGAACAATCCGCTCAATTTCCTGTTGGGATGTTACGCCCACTTGCTTGAGAAATTTGCGCATGGACATGTTGAAATCTTCGCTCATAGTTACCTTCTAATTCATTGTTTCGGTTTAATATTTATAGTCAATTCAGCATCAGTGCGCCATATCAACAACTCAAGAGTTTCATCTTGTTTCAAAAGGGCAAGTGTTGCGGCATAGGCTGCGGGATGAGCCATCCGGCGTTTCCCAGCGCGGAGTATTACGTCGCCCACCTCAATACCTGCTGAAGCTTCCGGTGTGCTTTCTAATACGCGAATGACTTCAACGCCCAATAGGGTGTCTGGCGTATTGGTTGATGATGGTTTTGCAATAATTCCGGGGCGATTTAACCTCGCTTCTCCATGCTGCTTGAAGTCATCTACGACTGCTAAAAGTAAGGCAGGAGAGACGGCGAAGTTTACGCCCAGATTGGCATCAGACCCTTTGGTGAATATTGCTGATAACATACCAGCCAGTTTTCCGTTTCGGTCAATCAATGCGCCACCGGACATGCCGGGATTAACCGCGGCATCTGTCTGGATGAAGTCTTCAATCTGATTAAACCCGACGCCGCTTACCTGCACTGCGGAGACCACACCACATGTAATTGAAATGTTCAAACCAAAACTGTTTCCGGCCGCGCAAACCTCTGCGCCTAGTGAAAGGTCAGCTGTTTCCCGAATAGGGTTAAGTGGATTAGGAATTTCCAAAAGAGCGATATCCGTCAATGGCTCTCTCAAGACCACTTTCGCTTTCATGATCCTACCGTCTCGGGTTCGGATATTAGCGGAGTTTGCAGGGCCAAGTACATGATCTGCGGTTGCGATCA
>CALLHT010000212.1 GCA_938009335.1 uncultured Rhizobiaceae group bacterium | reverse complement strand
ATCGTCATAAGCGGCATAAACCTTCTTGCTCTGCGGAATTCAAAGTTTCAGATCGGTAGTGCTGTGCTTGAGGGAACCGGCATTTGCGCACCTTGCAGCCGCATGGAAGAAACGTTTGGATATGGCGGATACAATGCGGTTCGCGGCCATGGTGGGATAACCGCCAGAACAATAACCCAAGGCACGGTCAGTTTGGGTGATCAACTGTTGCCTGAGAATGGCTCTTAGGCTTTGCAATTGGGCGCATAGCGCGTTAAAAGCCCGAAATGAACCGAACATCAATCGGGAAAAACATTGGCTAAGTCCGACAAAACATCACAATTAAACGATGAGACATTGGTGACCGTTAAACGGGTTATCCATGAGAACTGGCGCCGATATTTTAAACAATATCTGTTGGCATTCGTTTTGCTGGTTGCCGTAGCTGCGGCAACGGCTTTTCCGGCGTGGATTATTCGCGATATTGTAAACGACGTGTTCGTTCGCCAAGACCTTAAGGCAGCATACCTCATTGCCACTGCAGTGTTTATCGCGTTCGCCGTGAGAGGCTTTGCCACCTACGGTTATCTCTATGTATTGGGCAAAATCGGAAATAACATTGTTGCCACATACCAGAGAAAGGTATTTGCTCAACTTCTGCGTTTGGGCGTTGAGTTCCACAAATCAAATCGGTCCGCTTATTTGGTGGGGCAGATTAATCAGAATATTGTGGGCATGCGGACAATGCTCAACAATATCGTTACGATGTTCGCGCGTGACCTTTTCACGCTCATCGCGCTGGTTATCGTCATGGTCGTTCAAGATCCGTATATGTCGATCATATCTGTAACCGTTCTCCCGGTAATTGCGCTGATCATGGGGAAATATGTTCGCCGTATCCGAAAAGTAGCACGCGAAGAAGTCGATCTTAACGCACGCGTAAACTCCGCTTTCATTGAAAACTCTCAAGGCATGGAGATCGTCAAGAGCTTCACAATGGAAGAGCAAATGAGCCAGAAGCTGCATGACCTCACAGCTGCCGCTGAAATTCGTTCCAACAAGATCGTTCGATTGAATGCGAAGGCAAAGCCGCCCACTGAAATTTTGGCAGGTTTTGCGATTGCGTCCGTTGTGGCATTCGGCGGTTACCGCGTTGCAGAACTTGGCCATGATGTTGGCTCCCTTCTGTCTTTCTTAACAGCGGCAATGCTTGCCTATGAGCCTGCAAGAAAGCTTGCCAGTTTCCGGGTTCAGTTTGAAAAGAATGTCGTAAACGCCCGCATGCTGTTTGATTTGTTAGATCTGCCGCCCCGCCAAGCCGATAAGCCGGACGCAAAACCAATTGCATTTAAAAAATCTGAAATCATTTTTGATGATGTTCATTTCTCCTATCAGGAAGACGAGCCCATTCTGCGGGGCGTATCGATAAAAGCAAAAGCAGGACAGACCACGGCGCTTGTGGGACCTTCTGGCGGCGGCAAATCCACGATGATTGCCTTGGTCCAGCGGTTCTTTGATCTAGAAAGTGGTAAGATCAGCATCGATGGTCAAGATATTACCACTGTGACGGCCTCAAGTTTGCGGAAATCCATCGCCTACGTCTCCCAGCAGCCGATTCTTTTTGAAGGCAGCATCTTGGAGAACATACGCTTCGGGCGGCCTGACGCATCAGATGAAGAAGTTTTTGAAGCGGCAAAACAGGCTCAGGCACACGATTTTATTCTTGAACAACCGGATGGATACGAAACGGCTGTAGGCGAACTTGGCGGGAACCTTTCAGGTGGACAGAGACAACGGCTATCTATTGCCAGGGCCTTCTTGCGCGACGCGCCGATTTTATTGCTCGATGAAGCAACGTCCGCTTTGGACAATCAATCAGAACGGCTTGTACAACAGGCCTTGGAGAAACTGGTACAGGGCCGCACAACCATCGTGATCGCACATCGTCTTTCCACCATTCGTAACGCTGATAAAATTTATGTCATTGAGGATGGCGAGGTTACACAAGAAGGTAAGCATGCAACGCTCATGAAAAAGAAAACTGGAACTTACGCCCGTCTTCATGCCATTCATGACGAACCAAGAACGATCAAGGAAGCATCATGAGCGCTTTGAAACTTGCAGTCGGTGGTGCAGCAGGCCGAATGGGAGCAGCACTGATCCGCGCAATCGATGAAAATCCGGAAACGGTTTTAGTCAGCGCACTTGAGCGTTCGGGCTCTGAGAAACTTGGTCACGATTCTGGAAAGCTGGCAGGCATATCCGATAACGCAGTTCTTGTGTCTGACGACATTGATGCAGCCATTGAAGCAAGTGACGGCATCATCGATTTTACCATTCCTGCAGCAAGTATTGCTCTTGCTGAGAGGCTTTCAGGTAGATCCTGTTTCCAGGTGATTGGAACAACCGGCTTCACTGAAGACGAAGAGGCACAGCTTCAAAAGGCAGCCGAAACTGCGACGATCTTAAAGTCTGGAAACATGAGCCTTGGCGTTAACCTGCTTGCGGCATTGGTCGAGAAAGCCGCTGCATCACTCGCCGCTGGTGACTTTGATATTGAGGTCCTCGAAATGCATCACAAGCATAAAATTGATGCACCATCTGGGACTGCGCTATTATTGGGCGAGGCTGCAGCGCGCGGCCGGGAAATCAGTCTTGCGGATCATTCTGTGCGATCACGCGATGGCATAACTGGCGCACGTGAAGAGGGGACCATCGGGTTTGCAACACTACGTGGTGGCGCTGTAATCGGCGATCACTCGGTGATCTTTGCAGGGGAAAGCGAACGCATTGAATTGAGCCACTTTGCACAAGATAGAGCTTTGTTTGCCCGCGGCGCAGTAAAAGCTGCGACATGGGTAAACGGGCAACCGCATGGGCTCTATTCCATGCGTGATGTATTGGGACTTTAATTTACTTATCAGGATTTAAGACATGGAAAGAACACTGGTTCTCGTGCGACACGGACAAAGCGAATGGAACTTGAAAAACCTGTTTACGGGTTGGCGCGATCCGGACCTAACAGAAAAAGGTCATGATGAAGCAAAAGCTGCAGGCAGAATTCTTGGCGAACGCTGTTTAAAATTTGATATTGCCTTTACCAGCGATTTGCAGCGCGCGCAAAAAACCTGCCAGCACATATTGGATGGTGTCGGCCAATCCGATCTGGAGACCATTCGCGATCAAGCGTTGAACGAACGCAACTATGGCGATCTTGCCGGTCTGAACAAAGATGATGCGCGTGAAAAATGGGGTGAAGAACAGGTTCACATCTGGCGTCGCTCTTATGACACACCGCCTCCGGGCGATGAGGGCGAAAGCCTTAAAGATACCGGAGCTCGCGTATGGCCCTACTACATGAACGAGATCCTACCGCGCGCAATGGCGGGTGAAACCGTTTTGGTTGCCGCACATGGCAATTCACTTCGCTCATTGGTGATGGTTCTGGATCGCATGACAACCGACACCATTACCAGCCTCAACCTCGCAACCGGCGTGCCAATGATTTACAAACTCAACGCCGACACGACTGTGGCATCCAAAGAAGTGCTGGAGCTTGATACTTGAACCAAGCCAAGCATCCAGCTGAGCATCTGTTCAGCGAACATCATCCGCTGACGGCAGCTATGAACATGAAGTTCATTCCCGTTGGAGACAATAGCCTTCGCGTAGAACTTGATGCACCGAAAAGTTTTTCGGATGTCAGCGGTACACACACCCATACAGGCTTTGCTACGCTTCTGCTTGATACGGTGCTTGGCTCTTGCGCGATCGGAAAACTGAAACAGATGCAACCGATTGCGACCATTAAACTGACCAGTAATCATTTGCAGAAGGCTAAGGTTGGTGATGCAATTTATTGCCTTGCAGAGTGGAAAGGCGAAGAGAACTCCGTTTCATATGTCAGCGGAGAAATTCGCCGCCAAGCCGATGATCAAATTCTCTCTACCGCAACCGGAACCTTTATGATCGGCACAGCGTCACGACCACTTGAGGAAAAGGCCGGGAGCGCATCATGAGCGCACTTTTTCAATCGGGCATTTCTGGTTGGCTTGCCGCAGAACAGCAATCAGAGCCTAACCTCTACAAAACCCAATTTCAAAATCATCATCTCGGAAATATTTTCATCAAATCACTCCACGGTGGCGTGACCGGAGCAATGATTGAGTTATCGGCAGAAGCAACTACACGAAAAGAGCTTGGTGAACATGCGGACCTGATGATCACAACATCATCGGTAGACTATTTAAGGATCACCAAAGATGTTGATCTTTATGCTCGCACCAGCATTGTAAGAATGAGCAGACGCTTATCCATTGTGGATGTTACATGTTGGCAGGACTCAGAAGACCTGCCAATTGCGCGGGGCGTGGTCACCATCAAAGTTACGCCAGCCGAGTAAAACGCATTGCGCATTAGTAGGCTAGGCCGTCACTCCTGCTTCCCATCCCAGCATCGCACGTTTTCGGGTAAGGCCCCAATGATACCCCGTCAACGCGCCTGATTTACCCAATGCCCGGTGACAGGGAACCACGAACGAAATCGGATTACGTCCAACTGCGGCACCAACAGCGCGAACAGCCTTCGGGTTGTCGATTGCTTCCGCGATATCTGAATAAGTTTTTGCTTCTCCCAATGGAATTGAAAGTAACGTATCCCAAACCCGGATTTGAAAATCCGTACCAATCAGCGTCACGCGCAAGGGTTGCTCTTTCTGCCATTGATCCAGTTTGAAAATCCGCAAAGCGAAGGCGGCAGTGATCGCCGTATCTTCAACATAACTTGCTTCAGGCCAACGACCTCTCATATCTTCAAGTGCGAGCGTTTCCTCTCCGGCATCGCAAAATGCTACGCCGACCAAGGATGGTTTGCCATCGAACATCGAAGCCATCACCAACGCTTGCCCAAAGGGACATACATGAAATCCGAAATGGATTGTCAGCCCTTCACCCTTGGCTTTCCACACACCGGGCGGCATCGCTTCATGGGTCACGAATAAATCATGAAGGCGCGATGGTGAAGAAAGCCCCAATTCAAAGCTTGCGTCCAACAGCGGCAAACCTTCTTCACGCAACAGACGTTTTGCATGATCCAGCGTCACGGCCTGACTGAATGCTTTTGGAGAAATCCCTGCCCACCGGGTGAAGAGTTTTTGCGTGGCCGTCTCCCCCAACCCCAAATGAGAAGCGAGTTCTCCAAGGCTAGGCTGCTCTTGCCAATTGAGCGTAAGATATTCAATTGCCTTTCGCACGAGAACGTAATCGCCATCGCGTTCATCAGGCTCAAGAATATGCCCGCCATATCTTAAGGCTTTGGGACTGTGTAAATCGTGTTTCATAAGAGCAAATTAGCGGCTCGATACACTGCCCGCCACCCGAAACTTGCGCTGTCTACGCCTTGACCCGATTGAGTGCCGCACCGAACGCAAATGCGAAACTCTCCCGATCATTCGGATTTAGGAATGAGCCTATATCCAGTTCTTTGCCGCGGGAACTTAACCGCATCGAGAGGATGCCATATTCTTCATGCCGGTTGACCTCAAACCGTGTCCAGAATGGATTGAAAATATGTTCGGACACACGGCCGGAAGGGTGAAACTTCTCGATCTTTAGTTCATCACGACCGACGGACACTCTCTCCTTGGCTTTGGCGGAACGATAATTGAATTTAAAAGCCACATAGACAATCAGGATATCAAGCGCCATGAAGAAAAACACTGGCCAAGCTCCCATCACCAGAAACATGAGGCCGGAAAGAAGGCAGGTGAAGCTGACAAATGCCATAAGCCAAATAAACCCAGACCGTCCTAACGAACGATAAGGCGTCAGCTCCGCCACGAAATCAGGCGTGGATGCTTCTAATTCTGGGTCTTTGGTTTCGACAGACATGCGCTATATTTTAGCGTGAATTGATCGAACGGACAGGGCAAAATGGTCGCACGAAAAAAACGCTTACCCCGGACCAAATATACGAAGGAAGAGATCACCGAAATCTTCTCAAGGTTCCAGGAGTACCGCCCTGAGCCAAAGGGAGAGCTGGAACACGTTAACCCCTTCACCCTCGTTGTAGCCGTCGCCTTGTCAGCGCAAGCAACCGATGCTGGCGTCAACCGCGCAACACGCGAACTCTTTAAAGTCGCCGATACACCAGAGAAAATGGTAGCGCTCGGTGAGGAGAAGGTTCGTGACTACATCAAGACAATTGGCCTGTATCGAAACAAAGCCAAGAACGTGATCGCTCTTAGCCAAAAGCTTATCGAAGATTTCGACAGTATCGTACCGCAAACCCGTGAGGAGCTGGTAATGCTGCCTGGTGTAGGAAGAAAGACAGCGAATGTTGTGATGTCCATGGCTTTCGGGATTCCAACCATGGCGGTGGATACACACATCTTACGGATTGGCATGCGCACTGGGTTGGCGCCAGCCAAAACACCCGATGATGTGGAGGCGATCCTGATGAAAATCATTCCGGAAGAGTTTCTCTATCACGCTCATCACTGGCTGATATTGCATGGCCGCTATATGTGCGTAGCACGCAAACCCAAATGCGAAGAGTGCATTATTGCTGACATTTGCAAATCAAAGGAAAAGACATGTGACGTGCCGGCACCGATCGTTCCCATTGTGGATCAGGTTATCCCCGTCGCGCCTGCTAAAGCCTAAACAGCGCTAAGCGGCCTTCAAACTTAATGCTTTATGCAGGTGAACCATCAGGGCAGAAGCGTAAACGGGTGTGAACAAGTTGAGAATCGGCACGCTCATGAACGCCGCTATAATCAGCCCCGCCAGAAACACCTCAAGAGAGTATTTCTTTCGCATGGCAGCTGCTTCTTGTTCTGAACGGAAACGCTGAGCCGCAAACTGAAAATATTCACGCCCCAATAAATAGCCATTCAACAAGAAGAATATGATCACGCCAAAGCCTGCAAACCAAACAAGCATGAGCGCAAGAAGGTTGGCCGCAATCACAAGCAATCCGAACTTGCTGGCAAGAAGAAGGGATGGTCCGATGGGCAAGGCTTTGCCGGGCGGATCGTCCGGATAGCGAACGCGTTCCACATGTTCAGCAACTTCATCAAGAAAAAGACCGGCGAAAAGTGCGGTAACGGGCGCCAATAAAAAACCGGCAGCAACGAAAACCCCTGCACCCAAGACCCAAACCAGAATAGCGACAAGCCACGACCACCCTTCAATAAAAGGAACCAAATACGTGGTGAAGAGACCATCCAGCACAAACCAGAGGCCAAAAAACAGTAAAAGCGTTAGACCAAGCGACTTTAAAACAACGATACGAGATTTTGCAGACATCAGTCCGTTTGCTGCTTTTCTTGCAGATGAAATAACCAAGACCAGATTCCTTTCAGAACTCAGATAGGTGGTCAGTTAACGTGAAACAAGAACAGGCTTTCAATTGATCTCCGTTCAGTTTAATGAAGCTCCACGATTTGGAGAAAACGATGACTGATCACGCTTACGACGTACTGACCATTGGCAATGCAATTGTGGATATTATCGCGCGCTGCGAAGATGATTTCCTCGTTGAGAACGACATCATCAAAGGTGCAATGAACCTGATTGATATGGACCGTGCTGAAGCTTTGTACAGTGCGATGGGCCCGGCGATTGAAACATCCGGCGGCAGCGCGGGCAATACCGCGGCAGGGCTTGCAAGCCTTGGCGGTACAGCGGCGTATATCGGTAAGGTAGCAGATGACCATCTCGGCAAAGTATTCCGTCATGATATCGAAGCCATCGGCGTAACGTATAACACTTCCGCACTCGAAAAAGGCGAAACCACTGCCCGCTCAATGATCTTCGTGACACCAGATGGTGAGCGCTCGATGAACACCTATCTCGGTGCATGCGTTAAGCTTTCAGCCGATGATATTGAGCCGGGGTTGGTGCAGGATTCTGCCATTACCTATTTTGAAGGCTATCTTTGGGACCCGGATAATGCAAAGGACGCAATTCGCGAAGCCGCTCGCATCGCCCACGCGAGTGACCGGAAAGTCGCGATGACATTGTCTGACTCTTTTTGCGTAGACCGTTACCGTGATGAGTTCCTGGAACTGATCACTTCGGGCACTGTGGATATCGTTTTTGCAAACGATGCGGAGTTAAAGTCTTTGTATCAAACCTCAGATCTTGCAACAGCCATCAATGCACTGAAAGAAGTTTGCCCACTCGCCGCTGTCACGAAAGGTGATGAAGGATCGGTAGTGATTACCCGCGAAGGGACGCAGGAGGTTGATGCGCACCCAATCGATAAACTGGTTGATACAACGGGCGCAGGCGATCTTTATGCTGCTGGCTTCTTGTTTGGCCTCACACATGGTGAGAACTTGGCAAACTGCGCGCGCCTTGGTGGCCTTGCAGCAGCCGAAGTCATTCAACACATTGGTCCACGCCCGCAGGTGTCACTCAAGAGCCTTGCTCAGCAAAACGGATTTCAGGTTTAAGCCTAAGACTTTTTATCCAAAATCTGCGCACGCAGATCATAAAGCGCTTGCAGGGCATCTCGGGGTGAAAGGTCATCCGGAGAGATTTCTTCAAGTGCTTTGATGAGTTCTGACTCCACATTTTTCTCCGGCTTCTTTGGTGGCGGAGGTTCAGCCGAGAACAGTGGCAAATCATCAATCAATGTTTTTGTTGAGCCGGTACGCTCCCCTGACTCAAGTTGTGCCAGAACATCTTTTGCCCTTACAACCACTGCCTCCGGCAACCCTGCAAGCCCGGCTACCTGAATGCCGTAGGACCGGTCCGCAGTTCCGGAAACAACTTCATGCAAAAAGATGACATCGCCTTCCCATTCGCGAACTTTCATCGTTACATTGGAAAGCCGATCCAGCGGCTCAGCAAGCGATGTTAGTTCATGATAGTGGGTAGCAAAGAGCGTCCGGCAACGATTGGCTTTGTGCAAATATTCAATCGCCGCCCAAGCGATCGACAAACCGTCAAAGGTCGCGGTTCCCCTGCCAATCTCGTCGAGAATAACGAAAGAGCGCTCACCGGCCTGGTTAAGAATTGCAGCAGTTTCAACCATCTCCACCATAAAGGTAGAACGACCTCGCGCCAGATCATCCGCTGCACCCACCCGGCTGAACAATCGGTCAACAATTCCGATATGTGCTGAACGAGCAGGAACAAATCCACCCATCTGAGCCATAATCGCGATCAAGGCATTCTGTCGGAGAAATGTCGATTTACCACCCATATTCGGACCCGTCAGAAGCCAGAGCTGACCAGCGTCTTCTCCTGTGAGCTCGCAATCATTTGCCACGAATGGATCCGCACTCTCCGCTTTCAGAACCTGTTCAATAACCGGATGCCTTCCACCTTCGATATGAAATGCAAGACTATCATCCACTTTCGGTCGCGTGTAATCCCAGCTTTCTGCAAGTTTCGCGTGGCTTTGCGTAACATCAAAAACGCAGAGAGCAGATGCTGCACGGTTGAGGACGTGAGCTTGTTCAAGCACTTGTGCCACAAGCTGATCGAAGACACCCAATTCAATCTGCAGTGCTTGCCCCGCCGCATTGGCGATCTTACTTTCGAGGTTCGCAAGATCCGTCGTCGTGAACCGCATCGCATTGGCAAGTGTCTGACGATGGATAAAAGAAGCCTTCGCTTCGTCGCTTGTCAGTTGATCTGCATTGTTCGCCGTCACCTCGATAAAATAACCAAGAACATTGTTGTGCTTGATTTTGAGGTTTTTAACGCCGGTCCGCTCAGAATATTCCGCCTGCATCGTTGCGATCACGCGGCGGCTTTCATCCCGTAACCTCCGCAACTCATCGAGCTCTGCGTGATACCCCTCGCGAACAAAACCACCATCACGTGCCATAAGCGGCAGCTCGTCTGCAAGGCTTATTTTAAGCAGTTCGTTGAGCTCTGCCGGAATTGCATTAAAGGCTTCCATTGCCGCGGTCAGTTCAGCGGGCAATGTTTCGCTGCTGAGAAAATCATCCAACTGTCTGGAAACGGTAATGGATGCGAGAACAGCTGCGAGATCACGTGGTCCCCCGCGATTAAGTGCCAAACGCGATACAGCCCGCGCCATGTCTGGAACCTGCTTTAGGCACTCACGAATATTATCTGCAACCCGGTTCTCGTTTAGAAGATGCTCGACGCTATCCTGGCGGTTTTGAATTTCTGAAACATCTTTCAACGGACTCATCATGCGCTCCGCCAGAAGACGCGCACCTGGTCCCGTCAACGTTCGGTCTATCGCGTTAAGCAGACTTCCCTTTTTTTCACCCGATAAAGTTCTGGATAGTTCAAGATTGGCACGTGTTGCCGCATCTATGAAGAGCGTGGCGCCAGCTTCTTCGCGAACAGGCCGCATCAATGCAGGGCGCTCACCAATCTGAGTCTTCTCAACATAAGCAAGCGCTGCGCCAGCGGCAGCAATCTCGGCCCGGGAAAACGAACCAAACCCATCAAGAGACGCGATCTTAAACGTCTCCTTCAAGCGCTCTTGTGCCATTTGACTGTCAAAGAAAGAAACAGCTTCAATGGTTATAGCGCGGTCATCAAGATGAATTCGGGATCGTAGTTCTTCGTCATGATACAGCGTCTCAGACAAAACCAACTCACGCGGCTCTAGGCGCGCGAGCGTGGCGCCCAATTCAGCATATGATGTGGTGCAGACTGAAAAACTGCCCGTAGAGATATCGATCCAGGACAGCGCTAACTCATGCTCTGTTTCACCGCTACGGACCCGAACCAAAGTTGCCAGAAAGTTTGAACTTGCCGGATCAAGCAGTTTTTCTTCTGTAATCGTGCCTGGCGTTACCAACCGCACAACATCGCGTTGCACGACTGCCTTTGATCCCCGTTTTTTGGCTTCTGCCGGATCTTCGGTTTGTTCGCAAACAGCAACGCGATACCCCAAACCAATCAGCCGTTGAAGATAGTCCTCAGCTGCATGAACCGGCACCCCACACATTGGAATATCTTCGCCTTGATGCTTTCCGCGTTTGGTAAGCGTGATGCCGAGCGCCCGCGACGCAGTTTCTGCATCATCAAAAAATAATTCATAGAAATCGCCCATCCGATAAAACAACAGCGAATCCTGATTGACCGACTTAATCTCGGTATATTGCTGCATCATCGGCGTAGGCGCGGCAGGCTTATCTTCAGATTTTTGCAACACGATCAGAACTCAAAACATCTGGGTAAGTGATGGATAAAGATCGCTGATACGCCGCATCAAGGCAAGTGATCGGATGGATAAATATACGCCATCCACAACCGGTCAATCTTAAAGGATGGCAGGTTAAACGCGGTGCCGATCCGCATTCGCGCCATAGTATTTCACATAGCGCGGATTGATTGTTTCCACAGGCAGCACGACCAATACATCAATCGTTCCAAAGTCTGGGTCAGGAACCGCATTGGTCGAAAACATTGCACCCAACCGCAAGTAACCCTTAATGAGCGGCGGTAGTGAGCGAATAGCTGACTTCATAGGTTTGGATTGGTCGATATACTGAAGCATGTCGATCCGATCAGCCCGTTTCGAAGTGACCATCCAATCTCCTGTGACACCTGCATGCTGCGCGAGAAAGCCCAATGCATCAGAAATTTCATTTGCATCCTGCGTATGAAAAGATGCGCAGCCGAACATAACATCTGCTCTTTGTTTTACCGCATAATCCCAAGTCGCATGCCAGAGCAGCTCCATCGTTCGCTTATCCCGATAATCAGGGAGAATGCAGGATCGACCCAATTCCATGAATTTCTTAGTCGGGAACTTTTGCAAGATTGCAGCAATATCAAACTCAGAACTGGAGTAGAATTCTTTAGGGCCTACGGAACCCTCACGGACCATAAACCGCTGAGTGCCGATCAGCTCATTGTCATCCGATAAAACCAGCAGATGATCGCAATTTTCGTCATGCGCGTCACCTTCAAGCTTTGAATGCGAGCTTTCACTATCTACCTGAGCATCCAGTTCTTCGCAGAAAACTCGATATCGCAGTGCTTGAGCAGCTTTAATCTCTTTAATAGAATGGGCCAGCCGCGTCTCAAAGGCACCCAACTTACCGCGTGCTAAATCAGACGCTTCTACAGTGTCAGTCGATACATCAGAAAAACTCAATTTGATGATCCACGTTTAGGGTCCCTACTCAATGAGGAGCTTGTTTCGACACTGCCTAAAGCAGTTATAACGTATTTGCAATTTCCAGAACATTTGCAGGATTGAGTGGTTTCGTAAGAAACCCATTGGCCCCTGCGTTTTCACATTCTTCGCGGGTCTCGGATTGCTCATCCGCCGTCAGAATGAAAACGGGAATGTTTGCAATATCGCTGCCGGTCGCTTCACGTATTTTACCCAGAGCTGTTAATCCGTCCATAGTCGGCATTTGCAAGTCCATCAGGACCAGATCGAATGCTTCTTCCAAGCTGCGTTCTTCAAGAATGGAAAGTGCTTCCGCACCATTCGTAGCACGAACAACAGAATGGCCCGCTTTCTCAAGAATAGAACGTGCTAACAGTGCATTGATGTCGTTGTCTTCGGCCAGCAAAATTCTTTTGGGTTTCTCGCTTTTAACCAGCGCGCCTGCAAACTGGTTCACTCTGGATTGATCCTCAAGAACCGACTGTCCGTCACTTTCTCTCGGGCCGTGCAACAGCATACCAATAAGCGACGAACTTCTGAGCGGCTTTATTAGGTATCCCTCAAATCCCGCTGACCTTAAGTCTTCAATCTTCATACGCTCCTGTGGATTGATCAGAACAATCATCTTCTCGGATATTTTGGCTTGCGCTTGAACCAGTGGCTTGATGTCGGGAAAGTCTTTCAGGCAGTCATAATCAACCAAGAGCGTTCCAAGACTGCTACTTTCCAGATACTTGGTAAACTCACCATATCCGATACATACAGAACACTCTCCACCATGATCGTGAACATAATTAGCAATGGTACTCCCGAGTTGATCAGAGCCAGCAACGATGGCTATTTTCTTACCTGCAAGATTATGGGCTGACGGCCCGGCATCAGTGCCTGAGACATCTAAATTCGGAATATGGAACATAAACTTGGTTCCGATTCCTAGTTCGCTTTTTACCGAGATAGCGCCGCCCATTGCTTCAATGATCTTCTTAGTGATAGCGAGTCCCAACCCTGCGCCTCCGTGTTTTCGGGTGCTTTCCGAATCTGCCTGAGCGAATTCTTCAAATATGAGAGCTTGGTCAGCTTCGGGAATTCCGGGCCCGGTATCAATAACCGTAAAACAAAGTTTTGGGAGGCCTGCAACTTCGGTCTGCTCAACACGAACCTCAACACCACCTGTCTCTGTGAACTTAATTGCATTACCAATCAGGTTAATCAGGACTTGGCGCAACCGCCCGGTGTCAATCTGGATTGATTGTGGAACATTGATAGCGATGTAGGAAGCAATGACGATGTCTTTGCTATGTGCGCGCGAAGAAAGCAGTTCACAAACATCTTCAACCAATTTTCCGGGATCAATCTCTCCACTCTTAAGCTCAAGCTTGTTTGCTTCAATCAGCGTCGTGTCGAGGATATCTTCAATCAGCGTCAATAAAGCAGTTCCGGAGTCATGCACCGCTTCAACATAGTTTCCCTGCTCCGGCGTGAGTTTTGTATCAGCCAACAAACCGGACATACCTAAAATGCCATTTAGAGGTGTACGCATCTCATGACTGACATTCGCCAGGAATCGAGACTTTGCATGGCTTGCGGCCTCCGCTTTGTTTCTGGCCTCGCGCAGTTCAATCTCTACCTGCTTCTGGTCGGTAATATCACGGGCAACGGTTCTTAGGGTATTAAGCCCTGTGATTTCATCGCGGATAGGAAGGTCAAGCCAGCGAAACCACCGTACACCATGCTCAGTTTCGAGCTTAACTTCGCGGATGTTCGCCGCAGCATCTGACTCAAGTGTGATTTCTTTTAGAACGGTTGGCGTAAAGGGCCGTCCAATTAAGATAGTGTCTGGTCTCCCGAACATCTCGGTGAATGAAGCGTTTGCGAAAGTAACATTGCCATCATGGTCCCGATGCAAAAGCATGTCTCCAAACGCTTCCGCCAAGCTGCGATACCGCTCTTCACTCTCCCTAAGCTCCCAGGTACGATCCTCAAGTGCTTCGTATTTTGATTGTAAAACTGCATCTTCGGATACATTGAGTTTTTTTGCGCGCCTGAGCTGAAGTGCATTGATCACAAGCGCAAGAATGCCAACCGAGAAGATGGCGCCATACAGATAGCGAACAGGAAACATAAACGGCATAGCCATTCCTGTGCCAGCCAATACTGTTCCCAGTACGATGAATGTCCACAAGGCTATTCTGAATTGGCGACCACGAAGGGCACTGTTACCAACATCGGTGCTTTGGTCAGATTTCTTCTCACCGTTGAAAGATTGATCTTCTAAACCGTGCATGCCTGAATCTGGAACCAAGGCGCTCACTGGCACGTCAGATCCAGGTGCTACTCCCGATCTCTGGATATCGCGGATAAGTTTCCACGCATCTGGTTCTTTGTTGGGCTTTGACATGCTGACTTACTGATAATTGGGACACGCCCTATGGCGACAGAGTTCAGACAACAATAGTCAAAAAAGATTTAGAAACGGTTTCGGAGCTTGGGCGAAAGATGTTTTAAGATACGGCACTGTTGGCATTATGCCGCAATCGCCAACCGCGTACCCGCGGAACGATAAGAAATCGCTTCCGCCAAATGAATTCGGGATACAATTTCACAATCATCCAAATCCGCGATGGTACGCGCAACTTTGAGGATGCGATGATAGGCCCGAGCGGAGAACTTTAACTGCTGCGCAGCTTCACGAAGCAATGCTTCTCCGCCCTCATCCGGCGCTGCCACAGTTTCTGCCAGTCCAGCGGGTAAATCGGAATTCGTTCTGGCTGAAATGCCAAGATGTTCAAATCGGGAAAGCTGTCTCTGCCTTGCCCGCGCTACGCGTTGTGCAACATGTGTAGAAGCCTCACCTGGAGATCGGTTGATCAAATCAGATGCACTAACAGTCGGCACATCAATACGGATATCAATCCGATCTAACAACGGACCGGATATCCTCGCCTGATAATCTCCGGCACATCGATCTCCCCGCTTACAAGTATGTCCAGGCTCTCCGGCCATTCCACATCGGCACGGGTTCATCGCCGCGATGACCTGTACCCGAGAGGGATACGTAATGCGGTGGTTTGCTCTCGCAATAACCGTTTCACCATTTTCGATCGGCTGCCTGAGGGAATCGAGAACCTGCGGAGAAAACTCCGGAAATTCGTCCAAGAACAAAATTCCATTGTGAGCGAGCGAAACTTCACCGGGTCGCGCACGAACACCGCCTCCAACCATCGCCGCCATTGAAGCTGAATGATGCGGGCTTCGAAACGGGCGCCGATTGCTCAACTTGCCATCCGCCAGCTCTCCGGCAATCGAGGCAATCATCGAAACTTCAAGCAGCTCAGGCGCAGTCAGGTCCGGCAATATGCCGGCAATCCGGGCGGCCAGCATTGACTTTCCTGAGCCCGGCGGCCCAACCATCAAAAGGTTGTGTCCTCCCGCAGCCGCAATTTCCAACGCACGTTTTGCCGTTTCCTGGCCTTTGATATCTGCTAAATCAGGCAATGCATCTCCCGTCTGTTGCAAAGCAGGCAGCGGCTTAGACAATAACTGTGTCCCGCGAAAATGATTTGCCAGAGAGATTAGATTGGAAGGAGCAAGAATGCTCATATCCCGATCAGCCCATGCCGCTTCTGGCCCACACGCATGTGGACAAATCAGGCCTTTGCCTTGAGCATTTGCGCTAATCGCAGCTGGCAATGCACCTGCTACCGCAGTAAGCGACCCATCCAGCGCCAACTCTCCAATGACAACATAATCATTCAGCGCGTCGCTGGGAATTGCGCCAAGACCGGCCATAAGCCCAAGCGCGATGGGTACATCATAATGGCTACCTTCTTTTGGCAGGTCGGCAGGGGCAAGGTTTACGGTGATACGTTTTGGCGGCAATGATAACCCAGATGCATGTAGCGCTGCCATAACCCGCTCACGGCTTTCAGCAACTGCTTTGTCTGGTAAACCCACAATAGCGAAGTGTAGCTTTCCCGGTGCAATCATCACCTGCACATCCACCGGAACAGCCTCTACGCCCTGAAACGCAACTGTATTAACTTTTGCAACCATTTTCACAACCCTTTGACAGAGCGTAAAATCCATCTCACTTTCTGTCAAGAACAAAAATAGAACAAATAAAGCGCGGTAAAGTGATCAATCTGTGATATAGATCGCGTTGCTGTTTAGAATGCAGTTTAATAGAGTCACAGTGCTTTTGCTTAACTGGACGTGGCAAGTGAACTTCAAGGAATACTTTTTCCGAAACTTTTTAAGATCGCGGGACATGGGTGTGTTGCCGGATCGTGTTTTGATGCGGCTGCAAGATCGCGAACGCGCCAACGAAATTTTGGTTCGGGTTATTCAGTTATCAATTGTGCTTATGTTTTCGGTACTGTACGCGCTTGCGGCCAAGACTGGCCAAGAGGCAGACTTCCAACCTGTGCCAATGGTGCTTACAGCATATGTGACCCTTTCTGCCGTTGGCTTACTATGGGCCGTTCGATCCAAGCTACCTGATTGGGCCGTCTATTTTTCAATTCTAATCGATTTTGGCCTACTTTACTCACTTATGGTGAGTTTTCATTTCCAATATGAACAGCCGCCTTCATTTATTTTGAAATCACCAACTCTTCTTTATGTGTTCATCTTTATCGCCTTGCGAGCATTACGGCTGGAATGGAAGTTTGTTGCAGCTGCCGGGGTCGCCGCTGCAATCGGATGGGGCCTTGTTGTCACCTACGTGACTACAACCGATCCACAATCCACCATGATTACCCGCTCCTATGTAGATTATCTTACATCAAATTCGGTGCTGATTGGCGCAGAAGTGGATAAGATCATTTCTATCCTCGCGGTTACCGGCATTCTGGCCTTGGTAGTCAACGCATCCAGTAACTTGCTGGTCACTGCCGTGGCAGAGCAAACCGCAGCCAATGATTTCTCGCGGTTCTTTGATAAACGCATTGCTCAAGATATTCGCGGAAGTTCAGAGGTTCTCGAAGCTGGTCATGGTCAACGGCAATCGATGGCAATTCTGAACATCGATATCCGGGGTTTTACAACCTACGCAGCGCATCGCGAGGCATCGGACGTTATGAAAATGCTTTCCGCCTATCAAGGCAGGGTCGTTCCCATCTTGCAGGAACACGGCGCCATCATCGACAAGTTCATGGGAGATGGGATCATGGCAACACTAGGTGTGGATGGCTCCAGCGAAACCGCGGTGTGCAGAAGAGCAATAGAGGCCGCAGAAGCCGTGCTTTTGGACAATCACAATTGGGATGATCCTCTGTTGCTTACCCCGGAAAACAAACCGATGACAATAGGAATTGGTATTGCCGGTGGCCCCGTTACTTTCGGTGCTGTCGGTCAAGGCGACCGTTTGGAGATGACGGTGATTGGGGCGCCTGTCAACACATCAGCAAAACTTGAAAAACATAACAAAGCGCTGGGAACAGAATGCATCGTAACCCGCGCACTTTGGGATCACGCTGTGCAGGAAGGGTATTCCGGAAAATTCAAACCTGAATTTATAGAAACTAAGGTTGAAGGAATCGATGAAATCCAGTCAATTGCTATATTAAAAGTATAATTTGGATATACAAACCATGACAGCAATCGACGGACTGCAAAGCACTGGCAGATCCATTCCAATTTCCCGAATTCGAGAACTTGCAAACCCACATATGGGAAACAAGAACCTCATTCCGCTTTGGTTTGGTGAGCCGGATGTTACCACACCGCAGTTCATCATCGAGCCCGCGCATCAGGCGATGTTAGATGGAAAAACCACGTATAATGAAGGATTGGGTAAACCCTGGCTGCGTGAAGCAATCGCGCAATACATGACCGGTCTCTATTCAACAAGCATCACGGACGATCGCATTGCAATAACCGTTTCGGGTACAAACGCGGTCAATCTCGCCTTTCAGCTGCTTATGTCGCCCGGCGACAAGATGGTCACGACATCACCTTCTTTCCCAACCTTGATGACGGTACCAGAACTGCAACAAGCTGAGATTGAGACGGTACCGCTCACCCCGTCAGCGAATGGCTGGTCACTCGATATTGATGCACTCTTGGATGCGGCATCAACGGCGAAAATACTCCTGTTGAATTCACCAAATAATCCAACCGGTTGGTCGCTATCACTTGATGAGATGAAAACCATCCTTGAAACATGCCGAAAGACGGGATGCTGGATTATTTCTGACGAAGTGTATTCGCGCATCGTATTTGACGGCCGCGCGGCGCCTTCTTTTGCTGAAATTGCGGAAGCAGAGGATCGCGTGATTATCGTCAACAGTTTCTCAAAAAGCTGGGCAATGACGGGCTGGCGTTTGGGATGGTTAACTCTTCCGCCATCTCTCATTCCAGAGTGTGAAAAGCTAATGGAATTCTCCATGTCCTGCGCGCCGGAATTTGTGCAAGCCGGTGGATTTGCCGCCATCCAACATGGCGAGCCATTTATCGCGGAACAGATTGCGCGATACAGACGGGGGCGCGATGTTTCAATTCAAAGATTGTCCACTATGGATGGCATAAACGTTATACCACCGCATGCTGCTTTCTATGCATTCTTCCAGATGGAAGACGTAACCAATGATGTCGAATTAGCGGAAAAAATCGCCCAAGAAGCGGAAGTGGGAGTCGCACCAGGGTCAGGGTTTGATCCATCCTTGAAAAATTGGTTCCGCATTTGCTTCGCTAAAGAGGAATCACTGCTGCATGAGGCATTTGACCGATTAGACGTCTTTCTCTCGTCGCAATAAAAAAGGCCCGGATCGGGCCTTTCATATCAAAACAGTTTGAAACCTTTCTTTGGCGGTTCCTTATCCGGATGCGGACCTGGATCATCCGGTCTCCTATCCAACGGGATCTTTACTGTATTCTCAAACGGTGAAGACGAATCACTGATCTCTTCTTCTTTGGAGGCTGTGTTAGCCTTATCGACTTGATTTGAAGCATCGTCATCAGAAGATTTAGCGCTCTCAATCGGTACAACGTTATCTGCAACTGGTTCAGGATCTGCTACAGCTTCTGGCTCGGCCTTGTCTTCCTTTTCGTCACTTTCAGAATCTGCTGTACCTGAAGAATCTTCTTCCGCTGTCGCTTCAACATTTTCCTTTTGGTCTTTAGCAGCTTCGCTTTCAGGCTTTGACTCCTCTTCCTTAGCCTCTTCCACGATTTCTGCTTCGATTACCTCATCTTTCGCCTGCGCCTCAGCTTCTTCCACTTCAATAACTGTAGAAGCCGCTGCAGCTGCAGCAACAACAGGAGAAGGAATTGGCTTTGCCTGCTCCTGCAATTCTTCAACAG
This sequence comes from uncultured Rhizobiaceae group bacterium, assembly GCA_938009335.1. GTDB lineage: Bacteria > Pseudomonadota > Alphaproteobacteria > Rhizobiales > Rhizobiaceae > JAALLB01. Next base: position 2,061 of record CALLHT010000212.1, on the reverse strand, counting down.
TCAGAACCGGAGCTTTCTCTTCACCAAGCTGGGCGACCGGCATCTTCCATTCAAAGGCATCAATCTCACCCGTGACTGGCGACATCGGCATCCATTCTTCCGATACGTGTCCATCTGCAGTCCATGCTTCATCAGCAGGTGCACGAACAGCTCGAGACAACCAATCGCGCATACGGCCCTGGTCACCATGTTGGCCTTCTTCAATATCAGCCATCAGAAGACACGCGCGTTCTGTAGGACGGGTTGTCAGCACAGGTTGAAGTGCTGCACGGGCGTCATCCCATTCCTTCGCATCAATCGCAGCGATTGCAACTGCAAGACTACCTTCAGGATGATTTGCCTTAAGAGCTGCCAGTTTCTTGGCGCGCTTCAAGCGGTCTTGTACCGAGTCACCTGCCCGAACTGTGGCATAGGCTTCTGCAAGTTCAGGGTGTGGCATCTGTTTCCACGCCGCTTCAATAATTTTCGAGGCACCGCGAATATCGCCCAACCGCGCCGCAGATCGTGCAAATGCGGTTGCAGCTGGTACCAGATCTTTTGCTAGCTTATGAGCTTCCTTGGCAAGTTTCTTGGCGCGATCCGGATCGGCTTGCTCTACAGAAATCGCTTTCGCCGTCAGCAATACAGCACGATGACGCTTGGCTTTCGTGCGATCAATAAGACCTGCAGAACGATTGGCTTCAAGCGTCTGTATTGCGGCATCCCAGTCAGAATCACCAGCCTGATACCGAAGCTTCGCAGTTCCAGCCCATGGTAGAGATGGCGCCTGTTTTGCAGCCTCTTCTGCATAGTGACGCGCCGCTTCTGGCTGTCCTTGGCGTTCTGCTTCGAGGAACAATCCACGCAAAGCAACCATACGCGTATCTTCATTTTCCAGCATTGCTTTGAAGTTGGCGGTGGCTTCCTCGCGGTTTCCTTCAAGCAACGCAGTCTGTGTGCCCAATAGTGAAACCAGCGGATCGTTCTTTAACAATCTACCGCTCTCTTTTGCAAGGCTGCGGGCTGTATCCACATCGCCCGAACTTGCAGCAATCAATCCGCGCGACAATGCTCGATAGCCACGCTCTTTGCGTCGATTGTCAAAGAAGCGCGTGATGATGCCCGGCATGCCAAAGATGCCTTTGAACAGACTGGTTAGGAACATCACTGCAACAATCAAAATGATGAGCGCAACAATGCCTGTCGTCAGCGGGATGCCAACTTCTTCACCGGGACGGCCCAGCTGGCTCGCAAGCCATTCCCATTGCAAGAAAATAGTGCCGGGATTATCCGCTACCCAGGCGAACAGAAGCCCAAGCCCAAGGACAACCAAAAGAAAGACAAGAAAACGAAACATGATACGGGTTCCTTTGGTTAGCCAGCTTGTGCCGACGCATTATTTGACAGGGTTTCAAAAAGCGCAAACGCTTCCACGCGCTTATTGACTTTAGCGATCCACACCTCACCAGACTGTCTTGTTTCAGCAGGAAGTTTTTCCCACTCAGCAATGACTTCGGACAGATTTCCTGTTTCCAAGTTTGCTTTCACACGGGACAGGATTGCAATCGCTGAATTACCCTCTTGCGGACCGGAAGATCTGAATGAAACAAGGTTCTTTGCATTCGCCCAGAACTTATCAGTGATGCCGCCTGACGCGGTATCGGCAACAGGATTTTGAACGGTATCGGTAAAACTCGCCAAATCGCTCAGTAAAGACTTCTGGCTTGGAATGCCTTCATCGGAGAGTTGCGCAAGACGCTGCGTTTCTTCTGTTTTGCCGCCCAGCGATTCAATAGATGCTATCGCCAGAGAGATAGGATCATCGTTCTCAAGCGCCGCACCAAGTGCATTCACAGCCACAGAACGGGCAACTTTTTCACTCGCTTTTACAGATGCTACTGTTTCCTGCAACGTTGACGACTGAGCGTTCAACGAAGCTACGCTGCTTGCGTTTGCTTCAACCGTTTCTTTTAAAGAAGAAACCGATGTTTCTATCTCGCCGATTTTGCTTTCAATCGGAGATAGATCTACGGCAGGGGCGTTTGCGAGTTCTCCAATCTTTGCTTCGATTTCGGAGAGTTT
>CALLHT010000211.1 GCA_938009335.1 uncultured Rhizobiaceae group bacterium | reverse complement strand
TTCCAGTGCCATCATGCTTTCGCATCCGGTCTGGATACGAGCAAGATGAGCACCTGCTTCTGGCATGACGCGCTCCATGAAGTAGCGGCCGGTCATCAACTTCTCTTCATGGAATGACGTGGAGCCGTTAGCACCTTCTTTGAGAGCCTCTTGTGACTTCTCAGCCATCATGCCCCACATATAGCCAAGTGCAACAAGGCCAAACAGATGCATGTAGTCCATCGATGCAGCACCTGCATTGTTTGGGTCTTTCATGCCATTCTGCATCAGCCACATGGTTGCTGCTTCAAGCGCCTTAACGCCCTCGCGGAGCGGTTTTGTATAAGGTGCCATGGCTTCATTTTCCATGTGCTTCTTAGTAAAGCCGTTTACTTCTTCCATGAACGCGCGCATCGCACGACCGCCATTGGTAGGCAGTTTACGACCAACAAGATCAAGCGCTTGAACGCCGTTCGCACCTTCATAGATTTGCGCAATACGTGCATCACGTACAAACTGACTCATGCCCCATTCTTCGATATAGCCGTGGCCGCCAAAGACCTGCTGGGCATTTACGCAGTTGTTGAAACCGATATCTGTCAAGACACCTTTTACAACCGGTGTTAGAAGCCCCATCAAGTCATCGGCTGCTTCGCGATCTTCTTCACTCAAACCCCGGTGAGAAATATCACCCTTAAGCGCGGTCCAAAGCATCAAAGCGCGCGCAGCTTCATTGAACGATTTGATGTTCATCAACATGCGGCGAATGTCAGGGTGAACCAGAAGCGGATCCGCTTTCTTTTCAGGTTCCGCAGCACCGGTTAGCGCGCGGCCCTGAATACGCTCCTTCGCATAGATCGCAGCGTTTTGGTAAGCGACTTCTGACTGTGCAAGGCCTTGAAGACCAACGCCAAGACGGGCTTCGTTCATCATGATGAACATAGCTTTTAGGCCTTTGTTCTCTTCGCCGATCAGGAAGCCTGTCGCTTCATCATAGTTGAGAACGCAGGTCGCGTTGCCATGAATGCCCATTTTCTCTTCGATAGAGCCGCAGGAAACACCATTTTTCTCACCAATCGAACCATCATCCGCAACATGATACTTTGGCACGATGAAGAGTGAAATGCCTTTGACGCCATCCGGCGCACCTTCGATACGAGCAAGTACAAGATGCACAATGTTGTCTGACAGGTCGTGTTCACCGGCAGAGATGAAAATCTTTTGACCGGAAATTTTATAAGAACCATCAGCTTGAGGTGCTGCTTTTGTGCGCAGTAAACCCAGGTCCGTGCCGCAATGAGGCTCTGTAAGGTTCATAGTGCCCGTCCATGAACCTTCAATCATGTTCGGCAGATACTTTTGCTTCTGCTCAGGCGAACCATGTACTTGAATGGCCGCAATTGCACCTTGGGTCAGGCCCGGATACATGGCAAATGCCTGATTTGATGAGGAAAGATATTCACCAACTGCGGTATGAAGAGCATAGGGGAGGCCTTGCCCTCCATAGTCGGGATCAGCGCCCAGACCCATCCATCCGCCTTCGACATATGCTTGGTATGCTTCTTTAAATCCTTTTGGTGTGGTGACCGTACCATCATCGTGTCGCGTACAGCCCTCTTGATCGCCTGACAGATTGATCGGTTGAAGCACTTCTTCACACATCTTGGCAGCTTCACCCAAAATCGCTTCAATCATGTCTGGTGTCGCTTCTTCAAAGCCCGGAAGATTGTTGTAGCGATCGATGCTCAAAACGTCGTTCAGGATATAAAGGGATTCATTTACGGGTGCGGTATAGCTCGGCATTTGGTATCTCCTCTAAACACGTGCCACCAACTATGCTTGTGTCCAATTTGGCTAAGACACAAATCTGCAGCAAATATGTTTGCAGTGCAACTAAAATTCTTACGTTAACGTAAATGTAATTCAAAAGAATTCAAGCAAAAAAATACACACGATGTGATTGAAGTCACAGCGTGTGTATAATTCGTTTGTTTTGTAAAGTGTAAAAGCCTGATTAAGGGTTTGTAATCAGGCGTTTACACTGCGTTGATTGATTGTCTTGAGCGCTTGCTCAAGATCAGAAATACAGCTTTCAATCTCAAATTTCTGAACTTTTAGAGCATCAAGTTGTGTCTTGAACTTCGCATGAATGGCCTTCAGGTCGCTATCACTACCTTCGCCATCGTATATTTTGAGGATCTCTTGGATATCAACCAAGGAGAAGCCTACATTCTTAGCCAGAAGAATTACCGTCAAACGAGTACGATCTTCGTTTGAATACAACCGGGTAGACCCAGCTCTATTGGGGTGAATAAGTCCGCGGTCTTCATAAAATCGAAGAGTACGCAAACTTACGTTAAATTCCCTTGCTAAGTCACCAATGCGGTAGACTTCTTTACTGTCATTGTGTGGATTCAGCGCAGTTGCCGCGATTTCCTCGAGCATCGTTTGCGCTGTCATATTGTGTTCCATCAGGGTCAGCCTATCTCTTATTATTACCTAACGTAACGTCATAAATAGCAACTGGTGAAACGCAATTCAAGCGTCTCTGTAAATTTTCCTTGTAATACTTGTGTACAGCAGCAGCCGTCCAATTCCTTAGCAGTTCGTTAACGCTCAAGAAACTATCTGCTAACCAATTAACCCATTGTTTACCCTGTTTTGGGAATGCTGTCCCAAACGGGATTCGTGAGTCGAATTCCGAATCATGTGTATAAACAGGCCGGTAAACAATATGCGCAGATCAGGTTCGCAGCTAAGAAGTCTCTCCAATCATGCTGGACGTAGAGGATATGGAAATCCACCTGCCGGGCCTGGTGCAGGCGCGATGAACTATGCCGATGAAATTCAAAGAAGAATCGATGCACTTGGTATTGGTGCACAGCCTGCTTTTATCGGTCAAAATCCTAACCTGGCCCCCATGCAACCAGCTGCACCAATGGGGGCTCACGGCCAGAATTTCTATCAGCCGATGCAACCGCAAGCGCCTGCTCAATCAGGTGCCTATTACCATCAGCACCAGCCAATTGATCCTCATCAAGCAGCACAAGCCAACGAATCTTTGGGAATGCCATTTGCCAATGCACCTCAGGCGCAAGTGCATCAGCCTGCTGCTCCAAGCCCATACATTCACCAGCCTATGTATGCAGATTTTCCCGCACCTTCTTACGCCCCGGAGCCGGATCATACTGCGTCTTTGGAAATGAACTCGATTCG
>CALLHT010000210.1 GCA_938009335.1 uncultured Rhizobiaceae group bacterium | reverse complement strand
CTCCAGTTTTGAAAACACATGGCAAATGCGAAGCAGCTTGTTTCGCACTAGAGAAGTAGCGCTTAAAACAAATCGCCTTGATTATCGCTTGCGGGCTTTGGTGCAGATTTCTTCGGCTTGGCGGGAGCTTTGGCTGACGTTGCTCCTGCGGCGATTGCGTCAAATTCTCCATCTTGCAATTGTACGGAAAACGCATCACCGGATTTAACATTGCCTGCATTGACGACCGGCTTGCCCTTGCTGTCGCGTATTATCGCAAAACCACGTTCCAGCGTATTGGAATAAGAAAAACTTTCTAAAAGTCGATCTGCCTGTGCAAGTTTTTGGGTTGCTGTCTCCAACGAAGAAGAAAATGCCAACGGAGCCCGTCGATCAATCTCTGCGAACCGGTTGCGCGCAAAGGTGACGTTGTTTCGATGGGCAGAATAGACGCGCTGCATAGACGTGGTCAGGCGTTCTTTGTTCCTCTCTATTGCGGAGGTCAATCCACGATCCGAAAGACGTGAGGCGACACGTTCAAAGCTTGCCCGTTTTGCCCGGGTCGCCAGATCGAGGCCACGACCCAGCCTGCCACTCGCTTCATCAAGACTACGCCTTGGTAATTCCAGAAGACTGTCTGGCGTGGAAAGCCCGCGAGCTGCGGCACGAAGGTCCGATTTTGATTTATCCAGCTTACGCGTAAGCGCGGATTGTAATCGTGCGCGGTAAGAGGCAATCGTAGCATCTAACTCTGCTTTTACCGGGATTGCCATTTCAGCTGCACCGGTTGGGGTTGGCGCACGAACATCTGCCGCATAGTCAATCAGGGTCCAATCGGTTTCGTGTCCGACTGCAGAAATGAGCGGGATATCCGAGTTAGCCGCCGCGCGTACAACGGCCTCATCGTTGAAACCCCACAGGTCTTCTATACTGCCTCCGCCACGCGCCACAATAATCACATCCGGACGGTCGGTTTCCGGCATTGCATTAAAGCCATCAATGCCGTTGCTAACCTCCGCTCCCGTCGTTTCGCCCTGAACACGAACCGGCCAAACCATCACGTGAAGCGGGAACCGGTCACCGATGCGGTGCAATATGTCGCGAATAACAGAACCGGTTGGCGAAGTCACAACACCGATGCGTTGTGGCATATAGGGGAGCAACTGTTTGCGTTCAGGCGCAAAAAGCCCCTCTGCCTCGAGTTTCTTTTTGCGCTCTTCGAGAAGTGCCATCAACGCGCCTGCACCCGCGGGCTCAAGATTGTCGATAACGATTTGATATTTTGAAGAACCGGGATAAGTGGTCAGTTTTCCGGATGCAACAACTTCCAAGCCTTCTTCAGGCTTATGCTGGAGGCGATTGTAATTGCCTTTCCAGATCACAGCCTCAATCCGTGCGCGATCATCTTTCAAGGCAAAGTAACAGTGACCCGAAGAATGTTGACCCCGAAACCCGGTAATCTCGCCACGAATACGCACATGGCCAAAACGCTCTTCGACCGTTTTCTTTAACGCTGAAGAAATCTCCGTGACGGAATAGTCTTGGAGGTTGGATTTGGCGTTTCCGGTGTCTTTGAAAAATTGCGTATCACTCATGTCTGCTTTTTAGCAGAAACCATCCGAGTGCGTGCAATCAAAAATCTTTTTGAGGCCGGAAACTTCTCGCTATCCACAAGACGAGAAACGCGCAGAAAATCAAAGCGGGCGAAATAAACCAGTATCCAGCCGCGATAAGTCCGGTTGCACCTGCCCACATGATGGATGAGAACGCTTCAGAAAATGTCGCTACTTTTGAAGATGTTTGACGTCGACGGAAGCTGGCACGATTAGCCTGACTGCGGAACCAAAGTTGGATCATCGTCGCTGAAACGCTCGCAGCGGCAATTCCGGCGGCAGCAATAAGCATTGCAACAAAATCCATAAATGCAATGAGAACCAGGATGGGGAAAACGAGAATAGCGATCGCACCCAAAACGGCTTCTACTTTTGCACGGATGATCATGCCCTGCGGAATGGGTGCTGTTTGCACGAGTTGCGGCGCATCCTCACCAGAGATTGCAAGCCATGCCAGACCACCCGCGAGTTGTCCTGCGGCCATAACAAGGATTGGTAATGCAACCCCTGAGATTGTTTCTGCTGAGCCGAATCCGCGCCATAACATAAAGGCAGGAGGAACCAGATAAAGAATCTGCATCAAGGATTGAGATATCAACCAGTGATCACGCAAGAGCAATTTCCATTCTTTGAAAATTAACGAAGTGCGTTTTGACCGTTCCCTGAATGTGAGATGTTTCGGTTGGTCTATCTTTCTGGTCTGACCAATGCCGGCAGCTTCGATTACATATTCACCGAAGCGCGGCGCAAATACCAAGATCATCAATCCAAGAATTGCACAACAAATCAGGAGAGTTTGGAGCAAGGGGCCCAATTCGCCAGCAGTGCCACGCGCGGGCAACCAAATCAAACTCTCAACGCCTGGCGCGATTGCCAGCATGAGATCAGACTGGAAGAACGAAAAGCGCGAGATGTTGTCCAGAGACACAATCGCAGCGATTTGGATGCCGATGATAAAGCCTGCACCAACAACGGCAGCGATGATCTGTGTTGCAAGCCTTGTTTTCTTCGCGCCAAGCGTTTTGAACATCAGGACGGCAATCGCGAGGGAAATGGCGGTCGCCAGCGCACCAAATGCAAAAATGATTGGGTATCCTGCTAACCAACTGGCATTATCAAAGATCGCCAGTACATTGATGACAGAACCAAAGAGAAGCATTGGCAACATTGACGTGGCAATCGCAATTGCGCCAATTCTGACAGCAAAGACACGTTTCTCATTGACCGGTGAAGACAGCACAAGATCAAGGTCGGAGCGGGAATAGAACGTGCGTGTCACCAACTCCATAGCTTGTGACATCATCAAAGAGAACGTAAGCGCGATACAACCCGAGACGGTTAATAAAATTGACTTTGAACCCGTATCAATGTTTCCCACGCTATTTCCCAGGAACATATATGCAATGGCATGCGTAATGATAACGGCAAGAAACATGAAGACCACGACCGCTTTCTCGCGTCCCGGTTTCCCTGCACTCATCATGCGGACAAAGTCACGCCAAGAGAGATTGAATTCGTGTCTGGCAAACCAGCCGAGCGATCCTGCCGTTGGATTTTGCAACATTAGGCAGCCTCTGCGTCGTTAAACGTGTCGTCACCGACGAGTTCGAGAAAGATTTCTTCAAGGCTACGTTCACCGCGGCCACCTGCTGCACGCAATTCTTCGAGCGTGCCTTCGGCGATGAGTTTGCCGCCAGCAATCACGCCAATACGCTCCGCCATACGTTCCGCAACTTCGAGAATGTGTGTGGTCATGATGACAGAACATCCCTGTTCAACACGCGATAGCAAAACGTCCTTCACTAACCTTGCTGATCCTGCATCTAACCCGGTAAGGGGTTCATCCAGAATAATAAGTTTAGGATCATGAACCAACGCGCCTGCTAAAGCCACTTTCTGGCGCATGCCTTTGGAAAACCCCTCACAACGCTCATGGGCATGGGGTGCAAGCCGCAACCAGTCCAACAGTTCATTCGCGTTCTTTTGTGCTTCTTTCGCAGGAATTCCCCAAAGGCCCGCTACAAACTCGAGATACTCAAGCGGCGTCAGGCGGTCATAGATCATCGGCTCGTCTGGAACCCAGGCAACCATCTGCTTAACAGCAATGGGATCAGTTACTGTGTCTTTGCCAAATACTTTGATTGTGCCCATGTCTTGCTTTAGGAGACCAGCAACCATGCGAAGAGATGTGGTCTTTCCCGCCCCATTTGGCCCAAGCAAGGCATAAAACTCTCCAGCACGTACCTTAAAAGAGAGATCGTTGACAGCTGGCCTGTCAAACGTCTTGGCCAGACCAGCCACTTCGAGCGCAAAATCCATAATATTCTTGGTCCCATCCGTATAAAACTGCGAAGAATGTTGCAACTTCGGGGTTTCGAACAGGTAAACCCAAGCGCAGCGAGGGGGTCAAAACTCTGCTTAGCGGCCAGTTATCGCCAACAAGGTAAACAAGTCTCTGAGATTAATGTTCAAATGCGATCCGTGCTTAAGGCTGTATTAACCACAATTATCTACGGTTGGACTGCGTCAAGGCTATAGGGAAAATTCAATGCTTCAACAGGCTGGCAGCTTGGAAAAGGCTCCAAAGAAAGCGATGCGGAAATCACTCAACAAACGGATGCCCAGAATGGGTAAGGTGGTTTTTGCTGAGGGCGGTACGCCAGTGCATTGCGCAGTGAAAAATTTCTCTGAGAGCGGAGCAGTTTTGTCAATGACGGGCTGGATGGGTTTGCCATCAAATTTCGTTCTGTTTGTGGAGCCGGATACCGTTCGCGCCGATTGTCGCGTCATCCAGCGCAAGGGAAGTAGCATTAGCGTAGAATTTACAAGCGTTGAAGAAGGTGTTCGCCTGCGCGGGTCAACTGCCGCTCAAGCCTAGTATAGGCTTACGGACAGCTTTCCTAAAAAGCATACGCTTCAAAGACTTTAGAGATATCGCCGTTCCATTCGCCATGGAACTTTTCCAGCATGTGTTCTGCAGGTGTCTTTCCGGTAGAAACGGCATCTTCCAACGGAATTAAAAACGCACTCTCGTCCAACCCGTCATCGTTCAAATTGTTCCGGGCCTTTAGTCCTTTGCTGGAAATCTCAATCGCCTCTTTTGCATAAGAAAGAAGTGACTTTCCGCCAATTTCCGCATTCAGAGCTTTGGCGGGGGCGTCGTTTCGTAGCGCGTCAACCATTTCAAAGTCCCAATCGGAAACCAAAGCTTCTGCTGCGTCAAGCGCATCTGAATCATACAGAAGCCCAACCCAAAATGCGGGAAGCGCACAAATGCCATGCCAAGGCCCGCCGTCAGCACCGCGCATTTCGAGGAAGCGTTTCAAACGCACATCCGGGAAAAGCGTGCTGAGGTGGTTGCCCCAGTCTCCAATATTGGCGTGATGATCATCGACCTCGCCCTTTAAAGCACCATTCATAAATTGACGGAACGTGACATGCGTACAATCATGATACTTCCCGTCACGAATGATGAAATACATCGGCACGTCCAACGCCCATTCCGCATAGGCTTCGAACCCGAAATCATCTTGCAGCATAAAGGCATGTAAGCCACTGCGCTGGTTGTCCACATCGCGCCAGATATCACTGCGCCAGGAAAGAAGCCCGTTTGGTTTTCCTTCGGTAAAGGGTGAGTTGGCAAAAAGCGCCGATGCCATCGGCTGCAACTTTAAAGAGGTCTGCAGCTTGCGAACCATGTCACGTTCATCAGAAAAGTCGAGATTGACCTGAATGGTACATGTTCTGAACATCATGTCATGGCCTTGGCTACCAACCTTCGGCATGTAGTTCTTCATGATGTTGTAGCGGCTTTTCGGCATCATTGGCGTTTCTTCAAACTTCCAGATCGGAGAGCCTCCTAGCCCTAGAAAGCCGATGCCAAGTTCTTCAGCAATTTTCTTTACTTGTGCCAGATGCTGGTTTGATTCACGGCAGGTTTGATGAACCGTTTCCAATGGAGCACCGGAAAGCTCAAATTGCCCGCCGGGTTCAAGAGAAATCGCACCGCCTTCAGTGGGATTGTATAGGCCAATAATATTGCCCTCGTCTTCAATCGGCTCCCATCCGCTCTCACGCTGAAGGATAGTCAGGATTGCCTTGATACCGCGATCGCCTTCATAGGGAACCGGCGCATGGCTTTTCATGCAAAACCCGAACTTCTCGTGTTCGGTCCCGATCCGCCACTCAGATTTGGGCTTACACCCGACAGACATCCACTCAATCATTTGCGCATGATTTTCAATCGGTTGGTTATCGGTTGTATCGCGCGCCATGACCAGTCTTTCTCGGGCTCTATTCTCAGTTGTTCCCTTCAGCAACTAGTGCCTTTGGCGCGCCTGTGCAAGCCAAACTTTAGAACCGACCGTCAACATTATGTAGACGGATACCAATCGCCTATTTGTGCTTGAAGTACTGCTAACGCGGCAACCGCAGCAGTATCTGCCCGTAAAATCCTTGGGCCCAAGCCCAGATGAACGGTTTGCGGCAGGTTTTGCAGCGTCTTTCGCTCGTCGTCACTAAACCCACCCTCCGGTCCAATGAGTAGAGAAACGGTGTTGGACCCTTCAAGTTTGGCCAATTCTGATGCTTGCGGTTTTTCCTCATCACAAAACACAAGAGTGTCTTTATCGGTCAAATTTGCAGCAAACTCCGAGAACGGAACAGTTGGCTTGATCTCAGGAATTGTCAGGATTCCACATTGTTCCACCGCCTCGATTGCATTCGCTCGCAATCGCTTCTCGTTGATGGATCGAATTTGAGTATATTGCGTCACAACTGGCTGCAAAACGCCGACGCCCATCTCAACGGCTTTCTGAACCATATAGTCAAGTCGACCTTGTTTCAGGGGAGCGAAACAATAGCGAAGCGAGTAAGGTTCTGGTTGCGGACGCGTTTGTTCTATTGGCGTTAGAGCACATTTCTTGCGGCCGGTAGCCGTGATTTCAACGCGCCATTCGCCGTCTTGCCCGTTAAAGACGAGAATGCTTCCGCCATTTTGTATTCGAAGAACGTTGAGCAGATAGTTCGCCTGCTCGCGGCTCGCTTCAAACGGGGTGTTTGAGGCGAGTTCATGCTCGACGAACAGTCTTTGAGATCTGAAATCGTGAACTGCCATCTAGTGTGCCTCGCCATTTGCTGATGCATGAAACACCGGCCGGTAGCCTTGTGACAAGACAGAAAGAATAGCAGGTGGTGTCAGTATTTCGACGTCAGGTGAAGGAATAGGGGCAGTCGAATACCCTTCACTGCTCCATTTTAATGGGCTGCCATCTTTGATAGCGTATGCAGCGCTATCACACAGGATCATCGCCCCATTTGGCAGGGTTGAGATATCAGCGCTGCAGATCGATTGACGTTTACCGGTTCTTTCCGCATGCAGATGCCTATCCATCAAGTCGGCTCCAGGTTTCTCGTTGAGTGAAAAAGCTTCCTGCCATTTGGTTTGAAACTCGACCGCATCTTTGCGTCGGCATTCAAAACAGGGTCTATGGCCCGCTGCCAGCGCACTGACTTCATCCATAAAAAAGAGTTCGGTATAGCCTTCGCCCATCACCTTTCGTTGACGGTTCTTGAAATCGAGGACGCAACATATCCAGCGTCGGGACGCAGATCTCCGCTTGAGGAGCGTTTGTGTTTCGGGATCATGGATCCGCCCGCCACGGTTTCCCATGAAAGTGCCGCGCCAGCTCTGGGAAACGATTTTGCCGCTCGGTAACATACGGTTTTGCAATGGCATGACTAGGCCGTATACTCATAAAATCGATGAAAATGCCAGCGCAAATGGCTAAAACAGGCAAGAAGAGACCTGAAAGCGGGGCTAGGGTCCCGGTTGAGGGACGTGACGAAGCATGTTGACGCCATTTTGCTGTCCTTCGGATATGGAAAATTAGTCTGACTAATGCGTTGCAAGCACTTGAAAATAAGTAGCATTTCCTGCGTACTTGCGCCTGTTACTCGAAAAAATTTTCTCATACCATTTTTACCTATTTTATGAGCCTACGGCCTAGTCCCCGGACTTCTTGATCGGGTCAATGCCGCTGTCCCAATAAGGGGAGGGGCCAAAGAGGGTGGCAAGATAATCAATAAACAAACGAACTTTTGCGGGAAGAAAGTTTCTGCTTGGATAAACGGCGTAAATTCCAAGCCCCTTACTGCTTGCGTATTGCGGGAGGACGCGCACAAGTTTGCCAGACCGCAGGTCTGTTCCAATATCCCATGTTGAACGAAGAGCGATACCCATTCCAGAAAGAACCGTTTCTCGCACGACTTCACTTGAATTGGTAATGAGCATTGAATTGGGGCGGTACGTAACCAGTCCTTCATTTCCCTCAAGCCGCCATGGGCCTTGATTGTGAGGAGCAATCAAGGCGTGATGGTCGAGGTCTTCCAGTTTTTTGAGGTCGCCTGTCTTTTTTAGGTATTTTGGCGTGGCACACAAAACGCGGCGCACTGGCGCAAGTTTACGAGCAACGAGGCTTGAATCAGGCAGTTCGCCAATTCGGATGGCAAGGTCAAATCCACCCGAGATAATGTCCACATAATCATCTGATAGATCGAGGTTGAGGGAAAGGTCCGGATTGGCGTTCAGAAATTTCACCAGATGCGGGGCAAGATGCATCCGGCCAAAAGAGGTCGGGGCAGAAACTTTCAACAATCCTCGCGCAAGGGTTGATCGCCTTGCAACAAAATCTTCGGCTTCCTCTACGCCTGCTAAAATTGCAACGACGCGTTCATAATATCCTTCGCCTGCCTCAGTTAAAGATATCTGCCGTGTTGTCCGGTTGAGTAGTCGTGTACCTAGCCGGTCTTCCAACCGTTGCATGCGCTTAGAGATCACAGCAGGGGAGAGCCCCATTTCGCGCGCGGCAGAAGACATGCTTCCTGCGGATACAATTTTGGCAAAAACTTCAAGATCATCAAAACGGTTCATGGAAGTTGTATAAACCCTTTGGCGCAAACAAAAAACCCGCCTGAGTGAGGCGGGTTTAAGTCGTTAAAAGTATGAAAACCGATCAGCCTGCGCCGAACAGCATGGAAAGCGGATTCTTGTTTTCCCGAAGCGCTCTGCCGAGGTTTTCTCCCGGACCAATCACAACGACCTTGCTGCCAAGTTTTACCTTCTCGTACAGGTACTCAACATCTGAGTTCAACATGCGGATGCAGCCCGATGAAAGGTTGAGGCCGATGGACCAAGGCTGATTTGTGCCATGGATGCGGTAAAGCGTGTCACGGTTACCTTGATAGAGGTAGAGAGCCCGTGCGCCGAGCGGATTATCAATGCCACCTTTTTGCGTAATGGGCAGGATAATGCCCTTCTTTGCTTCGCGTGCGCGCATTTCTGCAGGCGGTGTCCAAGTTGGCCATTCTGCCTTACGGCGAATTGTTGCATCACCCTTCCAGGTAAAGCCTTCACGTCCTACACCCACACCGTAACGCATAGCCTTTTTGCTGCTTTGTATGTGGTACAGGAACTTGCCATCCGTATGAATAACGATGGTGCCGGGCTTTAGCTTTGTACTAATCGAAACATTACGACGCTTGTATTTGCTTGGTACGCGGCGATCTGTTCGAATCACGTTGGGATCAATGGTTTCCCATCTGCGCTCAGTGTGGTTGTAAACACGCTCTGCAAGTGCATTCTCCACAAGCCCAAACTGTGTAGCTGCTACGGTGCCACCCGCCAAAGTTGCCAAAAACTTTCTTCTGCTGATCATTTGTCTAAACCCTTTTAGAACTCCGCATATGCCTGCCCCTGCCAGATGATATTTCGAAATGTTACAAAACACAATATTATCGTGTCGCCGCAGGCAATCACAATTTTGGGGTATTTTCCCGTAAATGAGCCAACAAACAAAAAAGGCAGCCCGCTAGGGCTGCCAAGTTGAGTTATAGGATTGTATTTATTGAATTTTTATTCTGGTTTCCGTGCCCCCGATCAGGAAACGATAACCTTTGCGCCAACCCTTGCGCGTTCATAAAGATCCATAACGTCTTCATTTCGCATGCGAATGCATCCTGAAGAGACCGCTTGGCCAATGGTCCAAGGCTGGTTAGTGCCATGAATTCGATACAGTGTACTGCCCAGATAAAGCGCACGTGCACCCATCGGGTTCGCCGGACCACCCTCCATAAAGGTTGGCAGCTCACGCCCTTTCTTACGTTCGCGGGCAATCATTTCAGCAGGCGGACGCCAGCTTGGCCATTCCGCCTTGCGCGTGATTTTTTCAGAACCGGTCCACTCAAACCCTTGCTTGCCAACGCCCACACCATAGCGGCGTGCTTTACCGTCTCCCATAATCAGATACAGATGCTTTGTCTGTGTGTTGATCAGGATGGTGCCAGGCTTGTGCTTGGTTTCATAATTGATGGTACGCGGCAGGAACTGAGGATCAAGCGGTCGTTGCGCTGCCTGTTTCTGAATATGCGCAGTAACCGCTTGATTTGAACTCTGCGGTTGCTGCACACGAGCATAGGTCACTTTTTTCTTTTTGCGAACCACGACGCGCTGTTGCGTTGGTTGTTGCGCTGGCTTGGCGCCAAATGCAGCAAAGATACCGGTCGCTTGCGTTTTTCGACGCTTTTGTTGAACGATACGTTTTTGCTTTTTCGTGTAGCGGGGTTGTTGCGTCCGCGTTTGCTTCACTTTTGGTGCATTCCGCAATTGCAGAAGCCAAGGGGAGGCAAGATCCGGTGACAAGGTCAGCGGTTTTGGCGTTGAATATCGGTCGCTAGCATATGCTTGTGAAACAGGCATGGCTAAGAATGCTGCGGAAAGCAGCAGAATTGCTTTTCTCTTCATGACGTACTCTTTACAAATCGTCTGTTGGGCTCCCAAATACACAGGGAGCTAATGAAGGAAAGCATGCCGCAACGCCCGTTAGAAACAGTTAACGGGGTGGTAATAATTAAAATTTGAATCAATTGTGGTGAACGAGGCGTTTGGATTAACCATTAATGTTAATCCTTAACGAAATATGAAAGGGACAGGACCCAAATGAGCGACGCAGAAAAAGGCTTAATCACAGGTGACGATGGCATAACGCGCTGTTTCTGGGCTGGCCCGCAGGAAGATTATGTTACCTATCATGACGAGGAATGGGGAAACCCCGTATCGAGCGATACGCGGCTATTTGAGAAGATTTGCCTTGAGGGTTTTCAGTCCGGTCTTTCCTGGTACACGATCCTTTCCAAGCGCGAAAATTTTCGCGAAGCCTTTCATGGCTTTGAGATCGCTAAAGTCGCGGCCATGACAGAAGACGATATCGAGAAGCAGGTTCAAAACGCAGGCATCATCCGCCATCGCGGGAAGATCAAATCAACGATCAATAATGCCAATCGGGCTTTGGAGTTGATTGAGGAGAAAGGCTCGCTTGCTGCGTATTTCTGGGCATGGGAACCTGCTGAAAAAGATCGCCCGAAGGTGATCACCAAGGCGAATATTCCCGGTTTTACCGATGTATCAACCGAGATCTCGAAAGATTTGAAAAAACGCGGCTGGAGTTTTGTCGGCCCCACCACTGTCTACGCATTCATGCAGGCAATGGGCATGGTGAACGATCATATTCACGGCTGCATACATCGTGACCGCATTGAGAAACTTCGCGCAGAATTTGTGAGGCCGGTTTGAGCGTTCAAGACGTGTATCT
>CALLHT010000209.1 GCA_938009335.1 uncultured Rhizobiaceae group bacterium | reverse complement strand
GTTCGAAGGCATTTGGGAAGTAGGGCAGAAGTATCCGGTCTGGATGTCGCACGGAGACCGTGTCACGCAATTGCCGGCTGGTTTCGAAGTGATTGCCACATCGCCCAACGCGCCATGCGCAGTGGCAGTTGATGAAGCGCGTAAGTATTATTCTACGCAGTTCCACCCCGAGGTTGTGCATACGCCCGATGGTGCAAAGCTGATTTCAAATTTCGTTCATAAGATTGCCGGTCTTAAAGGCGATTGGACCATGGCCGCCTACCGCGAACAGGCCGTCAATGCCATTCGAGAACAGGTTGGCAATAAGCGCGTGATTTGCGGTCTTTCAGGTGGCGTGGATTCTTCTGTTGCAGCGCTTTTGATCCATGAAGCGATTGGTGATCAATTGACCTGTATTCTGGTTGATCATGGTTTGATGCGCATGAACGAAGCCGAAGAAGTCGTTAGCATGTTCCGCGAGCATTACAACATTCCGCTTGTCCATGTGGATGCTTCTGACATGTTCATCGGTGCGCTGGAAGGTGAGGCGGATCCTGAAACCAAGCGCAAGACAATCGGCAAACTCTTCATCGATGTATTTGAGGAAGAGGCCAGGAAACTGGGCGGCTCGGATTTTCTGGCACAAGGGACACTTTACCCGGATGTGATCGAGAGTGTGTCGTTCACCGGAGGCCCGTCCGTTACCATCAAAAGCCACCATAATGTAGGCGGGTTGCCGGAACGCATGAACATGCAGCTTGTTGAACCCTTGCGCGAACTCTTCAAAGATGAAGTGCGTGATCTCGGTCGTGAACTGGGCCTGCCGGATAAATTCGTCGGTCGTCATCCCTTCCCGGGGCCAGGTCTTGCGATCCGGTGTCCCGGTGGCATTACACGCGACAAACTTGAGATTTTACGTCAGGCCGATGCGATCTATCTCGATGAGATTCGCAATGCCGAATTATACGATGAAATCTGGCAGGCGTTTGCCGTGCTGCTTCCGGTGCAAACCGTTGGCGTCATGGGCGATGGGCGGACGTATGAGTTTGTCTGCGCGCTACGTGCAGTCACCTCAGTTGATGGCATGACCGCAGATTTTTATCCTTATGACATGAAGTTCCTCGGCAAAGCCGCAACGCGCATCATCAACGAAGTGCGCGGCATCAACCGCGTGGTCTATGATGTGACGAGCAAGCCACCCGGAACGATTGAGTGGGAGTGAGCAAGTAGTTTTCAGCCTTTGGCTGAAAATCAATCAATTGAGAATTGATTGAAACTTGCGAACACCCGAGACGCTTGTCGAGGGTTGGACTGAATTGCCCAATGAATCAATTCAAGTAACGAACGCGTCGAGCTTGGGCGAGACGCAATGCGTTCGCGCCAATATGAAAAAGCAAGGCTAAACCCACTTCTTCACTTCCCCACCCTGCATGATCATCGGCATATGCGCGCCTTGGTTGGTGAGGAGAGATAGGTCTTCGAGCGGGTTACCATCCACCACAATCAGGTCAGCGTAAGCACCGGGGGCTATCACACCAATTTCGCCTTCCATGCGCAGAACTTTTGCCGCGTCTACTGTGGCCGAACGGATGACGGCATCAGCGGGAAGATATCGCCCGCGCAGCGTAAATTCACCGGACTGATGCGGATGCATGCCGCCGATGAGATCGGACCCATATCCAACCGTGATGCCAGCTTTGTAGAGTTTGTCGAGGCGCTCAAGCCCAGCCTCACGCACATCTTCGATTTTCGCTACAGACGCTGGCGGCAGGCCGTAGTCCGCACCTTCAATTGCCAGTCTGTCGTAAGTGATGTTGGTCGGCACAACGAATTGGCCTTCTTTCGCGATGCGGGCGATCGTTGCATCACTCATGCGGTTGCCGTGCTCCACACACTCTACGCCTGCATCAAGCGCACGTGTGATGCACGTATCATCATACAGATGCGCGGCGACATAGGTGCCGGAGCCTTTGGCCACTTCCACAATTGCTTTGAGCTCATCCATCGTAAAGCCGAAAAACCCAACCGGGTCTGTGGGGGAGGAGACACCGCCATCGGCCATGATCTTGATGAAATTGGCTCCGCCTTTAATTTCTTCGCGCGCAGCTTTGATGACGTCTGGCACACCATCACATAAACGCCCTAAGGCTCCGAGCTTATGAATGTAGGGCTCCATGCTGCGATTGTGAAACGGCCCGCGCTGGTCAGAATGTCCGCCGGTTTGTGAAAGCGCTTTACCGCAGATCACAAGACGCGGGGCATCCATCAGCCCGTCTTCCTGTGCCATTTGTAGGCCGCGGTCTGCACCAGCCAGATCACGCACGGTTGTGAAGCCGCGCATCAGCATGTCTTTCATAATCTCAGCAGATTTGAGTGCGATCCATGAATTTGGCAGTTCCATGTTAATCGCCATATTGGCGTGAGTAGAAAGCACATGGACGTGACAGTCGATTAAGCCAGGCATGACAATCGCATTTTTCAGATCAAGCGTTTCTGCGGCTTCAAAGGAAACATTGTTCCCCACATCGACAAATTTGCCGTCTTCAATGGCAATGTTGACCGGATCATCGGGTTCGGTGCTGGTTCCGTCGACAATACGGGCGTTCTTGATGAGAAGTGATGTCATAGCAGGTTCCTGATGGTGCGGACCAAGTGCCCGCCAACCTGCAAAGTGTGCCTCTCGATCTGCCTTAAGATCAAGAGGGAAAAATTTTAGACGTTATGATGTTTTCACGAAAACGAGTTCAGCGATGTTCCCATGCTCATAAACCCATGCTTCGCGATCGCCTTTCATGAAACGGCGGTCTGGCGGGCATATTTCTGGATTGAGATCGGCGATATCCATCAAGATATCATCCATCTCCTGCGCGTAGCTATCGGCAGCAATTGCCTCAAGGATATCTTCAGGAATGTCTTGGCTTCCATTTGGCGTCTTAGACATGGCGCGTACTCCTTACGAATCGCATTCAACAAGACCCAAGTGTGCGTGACTTTGGTAAGCAGGGAGTTAAGCTTTCCTAACCAAAGGGTTAATCCGGACAAGATTATGAAATGCGATCGTCCAAGCACAAGCGGCCCCACTCGGACGAGTGAAGCCGCTGTCCCCATTGGTAGCCGGAAGGGGCGTTACCAACTACCGAAGAGAACTGTGTGTCTCTAAAAGTCCTCCCGGGAAGGGGCGTTACCCGGGAGGACTTTTCCTACTCCGCCGAAAACTTTGTGGGTCTTTGGAGTAGAACCTCTGTGTTGAACTATTAGTAACGCAGCTGTGAGCGCGTTTCTGTGCGCAAATGCACACAAAAAACGTATTGTGAAGAAAATTTAATTTCGCGGCCTTTTTGTAGGCATTGTAGGGTGAAACCGCTTTGACCTCGTCCACGTCGGTTGAATTCGGACCTTGCTACTGACCCAACACCGCTTTAAGTCTTGAAGACGCATTTGCAGAGGAGATTCTCGCGCCGTGTTTCATTCGTTTTTTCCAAACCCGAGATTGTATTTCGGTTCTTTCGTTATCTTCTCGCTGGCATGCGTATTGCTTTGGTTTTTCGTACTTGTGGATGCGGGTTCCTATCTAAGTCTAGGTGGGCTGTTTGGATATGGATTGCCCGAGGCGCTCGGAGAAAACGCAGACGACGCCGCAAAAGCTGCATTTGCTGCACAAACTAAAGCGGCGAACAATTTTTGGTTTTACCAGTTTTTCTTAGCTGCGATTGTGGCCTTCTGCGCATTTTGGATGAATGTGTACAAGCACCCATGGCAGCGCTGGTCAGTAGCTGGTTCTGCACTGATTTTCTTCGTGAACTGGTTTCTGGTACAGCTCGATGTCTTAATAAACGAATGGTTTGGGAGCTTTTATGATCTTATTCAAAAGGCTCTTGGGACGCCAAACAGTGTTACTGAATGGGAAGTTTATGCGCAGATAGCCACATTTTTGAAGATCGCCTTGCTTTATGTTTTTGTGGCGGTGCTTTTCCGGTTCTTTGTCAGCCACTATGTGTTCCGCTGGCGAAATGCGATGAACGACTATTATATGTCGCGTTGGCAGGAATTGCGCAAGATCGAAGGTGCATCCCAACGGGTGCAGGAAGACGCCAAGAAGTTTGCGGATATCACGCAAAATCTTGGGGTGAATTTCCTTGATTCAGTTATGACGCTTATCGCGTTTTTGCCATTGCTCTGGGGGCTGTCAGCGCAAGTAACCGTTTTGCCGATTGTCGGAGAAGTGTCGCAAGGGCTGGTTTTCGTTGCGATCCTTTGGTCAATCATCGGTACTGCAATCGTTGCAGCAGCCGGGATTAAACTACCCGGGCTAGAATTTAACAACCAGATGGTAGAGGCAGCTTACCGCAAAGAACTTGTCTATGGTGAAGATGATGCTGAACGCGCTGCACCGCCCACAGTTTGGGAATTGTTTTCCGATGTAAGACGAAACTACTTCCGGCTTTATTTCCATTACATGTATTTCAATGTTGTTCGGATTTTCTATCTTCAGATCGGAAATCTGGTACCTTACATCGCCTTGGCTCCAACCATCGCAACGGGCGCGATTACCCTTGGCGTGATGCAACAGATCATCAGAGCGTTTGGCAGAGTAGAAGGCTCTTTTCAGTACTTGATCAATTCATGGTCTACAATCGTGGAGTTGCTATCTGTCTATAAACGTCTGCAAGCGTTTGAAGCTGTGTTGGATGGACGCGAACTTTCTGACAAAGAAAAAGAAAATATGATGAGACAAGGCAACCCCGCCGAATAATCCTCAGGCACATTTGACGCAGCGCTCAGCCATCGGGTCGATGGCGAGCCTGCCGTCAGGAATTTCTTCATCACAGGTTGCGCAATAGCCATAATCATCATCGCGGATACGGCGATAAGCCTGTTCGATGCGTTGCAGGTCTAATTGACGCGTGCGTTCTTGGGCTTCCGCCATTGCTTGTTGCTGCATGGCATCCATGCGGGAAAGACGGCCCACGGCTTGTTGGTCCAGTTCGACGGTATCGCGGGCTTCTCTTGAGAGATCAGATAAGCCTTCCAGTTCCTCGCGCTTTGCTTCAAGTCGCTTTTTTGCCGTTTCAATATCAATTGCCATGTCTTAAAGTCCTGTGTCAGAAGATGATAAATCGTTCGCGAAGATTTGCAAAAGGGGACTTAAGTGATGTGGTTGCTGATTTTAGGATTAGTCTTGTTCTTAGGAATTCACAGCGTGCGTGCATTTGCGCCCGCCACGCGTGAGAACTTTATTGCCAATCGCGGTGAGGGGGCATGGAAAGGGCTGTATTCGGTTCTGTCCATTCTTGGGTTTGTTGTCTTGATTTATGGGTACGGCCAAGCGCGTTTTGACAATGTTTTCTTTTATTCTGCACCGACCTGGATGACACATGTTCAGTTGCTGCTGATGTTGCCTGCCATGATTTTGCTTGCTGCAAGCCAATTGCCGGCAGGTCGGATTAAAAAGGCTGTCAAAAATCCACAGCTGATTGGCGTCAAAATCTGGGCAATCGGGCATTTGTTGGTAAACGGTGATCTTGCAAGCATCTTGTTGTTTGGCGGTTTCCTGATCTGGGCTGTGATCGTAGTGATAAGCACCAAGAAAAGAGGCCAAACCTTCCCGGATCAAACGTCTGTCATGGGCGATATTTTATCCATCGTGATTGGCATTGGCATCTGGTTGGCATTTGCCTTCTGGTTGCACGAATGGTTGATCGGCGTTCCAGTGATTGCATAAGTCATATTGATTGGGCTAAGAAGCAGTCACATATGACAAGGGTGATCGACAGCCCTTTAGAAAATAGGTTTTCATACGATGTCCGACGACAGTTTTATCCGCGAGGTTGAAGACGAACTTCGCAGCGACAAGCTCAATACGTTTTGGAGCAAATACAAGGTGCTCATCATTGGCGGTGCGGCCGCAATTGTGCTGGGCACGGCTGGGAAGCAAGGTTGGGATTATTGGCAGAACAGCGTATCAGCTGCGTCTGGCGATCGCTTCATCGAAGCGGTCGAACTATCCAATGATGGAAAACACGACGAAGCAATTTCAGCGTTGGAAGCACTTTCCGGTGATGGTTCGGGTCAATACCCTGCATTGGCAAAAATCAGACTTGCTGCCGAATATGCCAAAAACGGAGATCCGGAGAAGGCTGTAGAAGCTTTCGATACCATCTCAGATGATACGTCTTTTGATGACTCTCTGCGTAACGTGGCCCGACTGCGGTCTGGTTTGTTGCTTGTAGATCATGGGTCTTATGATCAAGTGTCCGACCGTCTTCTTTCAATGGCGGATACCGGAAAATCATTTCGTCATTCTGCACGGGAGGGATTGGGCCTCGCTGCATGGAAAGCAAAAGACTACAAACAGGCGCTGATTTGGTTTCAAGCAATCATCGATGACATCCAAGCCCCAGCGGGCGTTCGCGAACGAGCAAACATCATGATGCAACTCTTGGCGGGCCAAGGCGTGAAGCCGGAAGAAACGCAAGAGGGCTAACCCTCCGTCGACCTTGAAAGGTCAAAACGACATGTTCACCGTTGCAATCATTGGCAGGCCAAACGTCGGCAAGTCCACTTTGTTTAATCGCTTGGTGGGTAAAAGGCTTGCTTTGGTGGATGATACGCCAGGTGTCACGCGTGATCGTCGTTTTGCGGATGGTTCTATTGCGGGTCTTGAGTTTCAGGTGATTGATACAGCAGGTCTTGAGCAGGGCGACGAAGAAAGCCTGCAAGGCCGTATGTGGGAACAGACCCAGGCAGCGATTGAAGAAGCAGACGTGTGTTTGTTCCTGATTGATAGCCGCACGGGAATTTTGCCGGATGACAGAACTTTCGCGCAAATCTTGCGCAAAGCGGAATGTCCGGTAACGCTCGTGGCCAATAAGATGGAAGGCAAGCCCGGTGAGGCAGGGTATTTTGATGCGTTCA
Organism: uncultured Rhizobiaceae group bacterium; assembly: GCA_938009335.1. Lineage (GTDB taxonomy): Bacteria > Pseudomonadota > Alphaproteobacteria > Rhizobiales > Rhizobiaceae > JAALLB01. Next base: position 7,315 of record CALLHT010000209.1, on the reverse strand, counting down.
GCCTCGGGTTTGGTGATCCGGTTCCAATCTCTGCCGAACACGGCCAAGGCATGGCTGATTTGCACGACGCGATTGTGGAAGCAGTGGGTCAAGATGTTGCCTACCCGCCTGAAGATGATGACGAACTGTCTGATGAAGATCGTCCGCTCAAAATTGCGGTTGTTGGCAGGCCGAATGCAGGCAAGTCCACGCTTATCAATCAGATGGTGGGTGATGAGCGATTGCTTACAGGTCCGGAAGCGGGAATTACTCGCGACTCAATTTCCGTAGAGTGGGAATGGCAAGGCCGTACCATTAAATTGTTCGATACGGCAGGCATGCGCAAAAAGGCGAAAGTGCAGGAAAAGCTCGAAAAGCTTTCCGTTTCTGATGGCATTCGCGCAATCCAATTCGCTGAAGTTGTGATTATTGTTCTCGATGTTACCAAACCGTTTGAGAAACAGGATTTGCAGATTGCAGATCTTATCATCCGCGAGGGCAGGGCGCCTGTGATTGCGCTCAACAAGTGGGATTTGATTGATGATCGTCAGGCGGTCTTGAAAGAGCTGTTGCTCCAATCACAAGAACATATTTCTCAAATTAAAGGCCTGAAGGTCGTTCCAATCTCCGGGCAGACGGGAGAAAATCTCGACAAGCTGATGGAAGCCGTCTTTGAGGTGCATGGAAAATGGAACCAGCGGGTTTCAACTGCACGGCTGAATAAGTGGTTGGTAGATGTGCAATATCATCACCCGCCGCCTGCCGTAGCGGGTAGACGTATTCGCATGAAATATGTCACGCAGGTGAAAAGCCGACCGCCAACGTTTGCAGTACATTGTTCGCGTCCGGACTCTCTGCCTGAATCGTACACGCGCTATCTTGTAAACTCCCTGCGTCGCGAATTTGACCTCGGTGCAACGCCTATTCGCATGTATATGCGCAAAGGTGAAAACCCCTACGCGAATAAGAAAAAGCGAGCCAAATAACCTCCGTTACGTGCTGGTCTTATCGCTATGCGCAGCTTTTAACCCGTCATTAAGGTTAACCACTTATGTTCATGCTTGGTCGAGGGGATCGACCAGTACAGTTTTGAGTGGAGTTTTGTTTTGCGTAGCACTCTTGAAAAGCCGGCCTCTGTGATGGGCCGTGTTGCTAATATTGGTTTGGTTTTAACGCTGTCTGCTTCGGCAATGGCGCTCCATACAACCTCCGTTTCAAATCAAGATATGCCGGATCTGTTGGGTAAGACCGCAGAAAACCGCTGGCTTATGCATATTGAAGAACCGATTGGTGCCAGTATCGCGGCGATCAACCCTGAAACGTCTCGCAAAACGCCAGTTGCACTTGTGAAAAACGCATCTGAGAAGCATGAACTGCGTGTTAGCGAAGTCGTTAAAACAGATGCTGCCCCACAAAAGATCAATGTCGCCATCAAAGGTGATCGTGTGGTTCAAACGACTGCCAAACAGGCACCTAAAGACTTTACGGCAGGTTCAGTGCTCGAGCGTCACAGTGTCCTTAATCCAATAGAGAGTGGCAATAAATTTGCGCGCGCATTCGTAAAGCCAAAATCTGCAAAAGAGGCTTTTCAAGTCGCAAGCCTCTTCCACGTGAACAAACCAAAAGCGCCAGCAGTGCCAAAAAACCTGCCGACTATGGTCGCAAGCTTAGTAAAACAGTCGCAAAGCTCGGTTCTTTCTTATGCGCCGGAACCAAAAGTTCAGCCATCACCGTTCAGTGCCGTGTTGGTTGAAGAGCAGCCCGTGAAGATTTTGCCTAAGCTGAACAAAGGTGATCATAGCTGGGCAGATGACGCACTGCCGAAGAATTCGTTTTCACGTCGTCAGCAGGAGTGTCTGGCGCAAGGCATTTACTTTGAAGCACGCGGCGAGCCGGTTAAAGGCCAGGCCGCGGTTTCTCAGGTCATTCTAAACCGCGTCCGCAATCCGCACTATCCGAATACGATTTGCGGTGTCGTTTATCAGAACAAGCATTGGTATAACCGTTGTCAGTTCTCTTTTGCCTGCGATCGGATTCGTGATCGTATCAATGACCGCAAGCGTTACAACGTGGCAAAACATGTTGCGGCTGAAACTACTGCTGGTCGCATATGGCTGCCGCAAGTGGGGTCATCCACCCATTATCATGCGACTTATGTAAACCCGCGCTGGAATCGCAAGATGAAACGTGTGGGTAAAATAGGCCTACATATCTTCTATCGCACCTATGGCGGTGGCTGGTCTTAACCGGTTTTTTGCCCATCTTGAGGCGGAAATTTGGGGATTCTGTGGGTAAACCGCGATTGACGGATTGCCGCATATTGGGTTTCTTTGAAGATATTGCGTAAAATCATATACTTAAGGCGTATAGCCTACGCTTGACTTCGCTCGCTCTCAAAACTATGTTGCGGCCAAATTCTAGCTGTCTTAACACAGGTGTTTTTTCACGTCATTTTCTGCTTCCGATCTTCGGTTTTTTTCCGGACATGAATGCGTTATGCAATCAGGTTAGAAAACAAGGGCAAATGAATGGCAAACAGAAACTCTGGTGATCAGTCAGCATCTGGCAAAGATCTTGATCAGCGCCTTGCAGATATGAACAAACGGCTCGGCCGTGATGTTCAGCAAGAGGCAAAGGGACCAAACTCTGCGTCAGACAGAAACGGATTTGGCAATGCGTTCAAACTGTCGAGCGAATTTATCTCGGCAATTCTGGTTGGTGCGATTCTTGGATATGGCATTGACTGGTTGGTAGGGACGAAACCTTGGGCAATGATTTTGTTTTTGCTGTTGGGGTTTGTTGCCGGTGTGTTAAACGTCTTGCGGGCGTCTGGCGAGCTTTCCGGATCTTATGATCTGAAAGCGAACGACCAGAAAAGCGCGGAAGATAAAGAATAAAATGCTTTGCGGATTGAGACATGTTCAATCCATGTGAGGAATAGACAGTGGCAAACGATCCGATCAGCCAATTTAACATCAAGGAATTGATCCCACTTGAGATTGGTTCGACCAATATCTCGTTCACGAACTCTTCTTTGTTTATGGTCGCGACCGTAGTTCTTACATCTGCGTTCTTCATGTGGGCAACCAGCCGTCGCGGCATGATCCCGACACGCGCGCAGTCATTTGCAGAAACGACCTATGAGTTTGTTGCAAACATGCTGCGAGATGCCGCCGGATCAGATGGCATGCGGTTCTTCCCGCTCGTATTCTCACTCTTCTTGTTCATCCTAGTGATCAACATGTTCGGCATGTTCCCGTACTTCTTCACGGTAACCAGCCATATTATCATTACAGTCGCCTTGGCCCTACTGGTCTTCTTTACGGTCATTGCATACGGCTTCTACAAAAACGGCCTAGCCTTCTTTAAACTTTTTGTACCAAGCGGTGTTCCCGGTTTTGTTTTGCCATTGGTTGTGTTGATCGAGATCATTTCATTCTTCTCACGCCCAATCAGCCACTCTGTTCGTCTATTCGCTAACATGCTCGCCGGTCACATCACGCTTAAAGTGTTTGCAGGCTTTATCGTTTCTATGGGAAGCGTTGGCGCTGTTGGTGTTGTTGGTGCAATCCTGCCATTCCTGATGACAATCGGGCTGACAGCTCTCGAATTCCTGGTCGCATTCCTGCAGGCCTACGTCTTTACATTGCTTACATGCATGTACCTCAACGATGCTCTCCATGCAGGGGATCATTAGAATTAACTGAATTAATCGCTATTTCCATAAAGGAGTCTTCAAAATGGAAGCAGAAGCAGCAAAACTTCTCGGCGCAGGCCTAGCAGCAATCGGCATCGGTGCCGCAGCTATGGGTGTTGGTAACATCTTTGGTCAGTTCCTATCAGGTGCTCTCCGCAACCCTTCAGCAGCAGATGGCCAGTTCGGTCGTTTGATCTTTGGCTTTGCGGTGACTGAAGCGCTCGGCATCTTCGCATTCCTAGTTGCTCTTCTTCTCCTCTTCGTCGTTTAATCGTTCGAAACCGTTTTTCTGAGGCAGGTCCATTGATTTGCCTCAGCAAACTTTTGGAGAAAAGCCATGTTTATCAGTCAGGCATACGCCGCTGAACCGTCTGGTGGTGCATTTCCGCCGTTTGATCCAACGTATTTCGCGTCACAAATTCTGTGGCTCGCTATTACGTTCGGCATCTTCTACTGGCTAATGAGCACAGTGATCATTCCGCGTCTTGCAGGTATCTTGGAAGGCCGTCATGATCGCATTTCCCGTGACCTTGATGAAGCTCAGCGTTTGAAAGCTGAAGCGGATGCTGCGCATGCTGCTTATGAGCATGAGTTAGCGGAAGCCAAGCGCAATGCACATTCTATTGCTTCCGAAGCAACAGACAAAGCAAAGCAGGAAGCTGCTGAAGCACGTGAAAAGGTTGAAGCTGATCTGGCTGAAAAGCTGAGTGAAGCGGAAGCTCGCATCGCGAAGATCAAGGAAGCTGCAATGGGCGAAGTTGGCTCAATTGCAGGGGACACGACAGAAGAAATCATCAAGCAATTGATTGGTGGTAAATTGACCAAAGCAGAAATCACAAAAGCGATTTCTGGCTCAAGCAAGTAGGAGGGACGTATGGACGCTACCGCATGGTCCTTAGTGGCTCTTATCGTTTTCCTGGGTTTGGTCGTTTATTTGAAAGTGCCAGGAATGGTCGCCAAGGGACTTGATGATCGTACTGCTAAAATCCGTGACGAGCTTGATGAAGCACGTCGTCTTCGCGAAGAAGCCCAATCTCTGCTTGCAGAGTTTCAGGGTAAGCGCAAGCAAGCTGAAAAAGAAGCAGAAGAAATCGTTGCTGCTGCAAAGCGTGAGGCTTCTGCATTAGCTGATGACGCAGCCAAGAAGACAGCTGAATTTGTTAAGCGCCGTACCGCGCTTGCTGAACAAAAGATCGAACAAGCAGAGGCAAGTGCACTTGCTGAGGTTCGTTCATCCGCTGTTGATATGGCAATAGCTGCGGCTGAAACACTTGTCTCCGGCAAAATGACAGCTGCGAAATCAAACGATTTGATCAAGCAATCGATTGCAGAAGTGAAATCCAAGCTTAATTAGGCGGGGATCACTGTTGCGAATGAATGAGGCGCCTCCGGCGCCTTTTTTGTTGCTTAGCGACCTGGTTCATACATCTGCTTGATGGGCGAAAAGCTTTTACGATGAAGCGGGCACGGACCATGCGTGGCAATCGCATCGCGATGCATTTTGGAGCCGTATCCTTTATGTCCAGCAAAGCCGTATTCAGGAAAATGCTTATCTGCTTCGATCATCATGCGATCTCTTACAACTTTTGCAACGATAGAAGCCGCTGCAATGGAAACAGATCTCGCGTCTCCTTTGACGAAGGCTTTTCCGATAGGAATCAACCTGTCAGGAACATCTTTCCCGTCGATAAGGGCAGCATCTGCTTTGACTGGTAGATGAGTTACAGATCGGGTCATGGCTTCCAGTGCAGCTGCGCGAATGTTCGTTGCATCAATGATATGGGCTGGAAGAGCAGTCCATGCGACGTGAGACGTGCCGAGGATTTCACCAAAGATCGCCTCGCGCTTTTTCTCTGTGAGCTTCTTGGAGTCGTTTAATCCTTCAGGAATGTTGCTCGGATCGAGAATAACTGCTGCCGCAACAACAGGGCCAGCCAATGGGCCACGTCCAACTTCATCAACACCGGCAATCGCTGTTCGGCCTTGTGATCTGAATTTCTCCTCGATTGCATAATCAGGAGCAGCAGGCAGATCAGAAAAAAGAAGAGAATCAGCGGCGGACATACGGGGATAGTATCCGCGCACTGATCCTCTTGAAACCCCGGAGACGAGGGTTGCGGCGTCTATTCTCCGGAGAATTCTAAGAATTAAAACAGACTAAGTTGATTGCCCTGCACGACCGGAGGCGTGAACAGTTTACGATTCAAATGACGGCGAGTTTCATTCAGCCCCAGCTTCTTGCAGGCAATCTCGAAACGGCGGCCAATCTGCCAGGCATAGGGACCATCGCCCTTGAGGCGTTTGCCGAACTCGGCGTCATAGTCTTTGCCGCCACGCATGGCGCGCAACAGGTTCATGACATGCCGGTACCGGTCTGGATAATGGTTCAAGAGCCAATCTCGGAAGAGAGGACTTACCTCCCGTGGCAAGCGAAGCAGAATAAAGCCAGCTTCTTTAGCACCTGCTGCATGCGCAGAATCCAGAATGCGTTCAACCTCATGATCATTGAGTGCTGGAATAACGGGCGCCACCATCACCGAAACAGGAATACCTTCTGCCGATAAGTCACGCATCGCTTTCAGGCGTAAACCTGGTGTGGCTGCCCGTGGTTCCATGGCTCGTGATAGCTTACGGTCGAGCGAGGTGATCGACAGAGCAACTTTCGCCAAGCCCTTTGATGCCATGCGGGCGAGAATATCCATATCGCGTGTTACAAGCGCAGACTTGGTGACAATCGCAACAGGATGGTTTGCAGATTCCAGCACTTCCAGAATTTCACGGGTTACGCGCCATTGTTTTTCAATCGGCTGGTAGGGGTCTGTATTGGTACCAATGGCAATTGTGCGGGGTTGATAGTTCTTCTTAGCCAGCTCTTTTTCCAAAAGCTTTGCTGCATTTGGTTTTGCAAAAAGGCTTGATTCAAAATCCAATCCTGCAGACAGGCCCATATAAGAATGAGAGGGACGGGCAAAGCAGTAAATGCAGCCATGCTCACACCCGCGATACGGATTGATAGAACGGTCAAAGTGCAAATCGGGCGATTCATTCTTGGTGATGATTGTTTTTGGCTTCTCAATCTGCACCTCTGTTTTGAAGGGAGGCAATTCATCCAGTGTCTGCCAACCATCATCAAACACATGTCTAGTGTGCGTGTCATATCGGCTGGAAGGGTTGAGCGTTGCGCCACGCCCCTTGTTGCGTGGCGTGCTTCGACGCAACGTATCCGTGGACGTATCTCGCCCTTTCGCAATAACAGATTGCCCCATGAACGCCTCATGGGCGCTGATGGTTTCGATGTTCTGCTCCCTTAATGCACTCATGATGGTCACTCCCTTATTTCGATGAATAAATTCCTATCACCAGAATAAGAACAAAACAAGAACAATTTTACTCTTGATACAAAAATTTCGATGCGGACTGGAGATTATGGACGTATGAAGCGGTCAGAAAACTTCTGAATGGCTGTCAGACACAGGAATACGAGGATGATCCAAATCAGGAGTTCGTAAGCGGAGAATTCGGTCCCCTGCAGCCATCGCCGCAAAAGGCCACCTGTTGGCGGGAGTTCCTTGAAACCGAACAGCCCGGGCCTCTCCCAAAGGGCAAAGGGCCAGAACCGCGAAATGTAAAAGAGGACGA
>CALLHT010000208.1 GCA_938009335.1 uncultured Rhizobiaceae group bacterium | reverse complement strand
CCATTGGCTTCCATTCGCTTCCAAAGTGCCTGACAAGAAGCGTGATGGTCTTCATCAGATGTGCGAATAAAACGGTCATATGACACGTTCAATGTGTCCGTCATTTCCTGGAAAACATCGGAGTTTTTGTCTGCAAGCTCTTTGGGCGTTATCCCTAGGTCGCGTGCAGTCTGAAGCATTTTCTGGCCGTGAACATCTGTTCCGAGCAAGAACCGGGCATCATACCCGTCCAGGCGCTTAAAACGCACAATCGCATCGCAACACACAAACTCGTATGCATGCCCGATATGCGGCCGACCATTTGGGTAAGCGATTGCAGATGTAAGATAAAACTTCTCTTTTGCCATTTAGCGCGAAAACCTTTGAAATGAGGCCAAGTATAGACCTTAGCCTTGCGACGCTTGGCCCATATCTTGAAACAGATTTATGATCGTCTGCTTTTTATCAAGATTATAGGCATCTGCGGTACGAATAGAATTTCGCGTCTTTTCCCATACCTGTGCCCATCGGGCAAGAACAGAAATCGGTGTTTGAGCGCCTTCAACCGGCTTAGCCCGTTCTTCCATGTATTTTTCTGCAAAGGAGATGAGCAGATTGTAGCGCTCTTCTTTACCTTTACCGATAACCATGTCCGCAAGTGCATGAATGCTTGCCCAGTCAGAATTTGGTAGCGCATCGCAAAGTTGCCGGAAACGGTTGTAAAGTTCGAGCCCGTCTTCTTGTGCCAGAAGGATTGCATCGCGCACTGACCCTTGAGCCAAATGCGCCATCATCGCCTTATCATCTTCGGAAAGAGAACCCGTCACGCCCAACCGATCCAGAACCCTGAGCAATTCGTCCTCTTCCAGCGCTTTCAATGGAAGGTGCTGACATCTTGAACGGATTGTAGGCAATACCTTCGCAGGTGAATGAGAAAGCACAAAAAACACCGTGTCAGTTGGTGGCTCTTCCAACACTTTCAGCAGGGCATTTGCAGCGTTTTGATTCATATCGTCGGCGGAATCGACTATTGCGATACGCCATCCGGGTTCCCCGCGTGACGTTCCGAAAAAGGTTATGGTTTTCCTGATTTCATCAACCGTAAGCTGCGTCTTAAACTTCTTGGTTTTATCGTCCCAGGGCCGCGTCATATGCAAAATGTTGGGATGGGACCGTGCCGCAATTTGCGCATCTACAGGATGGGACAAATCCGCAGTTTCAAGTTCAGTTACGGTCGTTGGCATGCGGTGGTGTTTTAAAAGGTGCGAAGCAAATCGCAAGCATAGCGTGGCTTTACCGATGCCTTTTGGGCCTGTCACAAGATGGGCGTGATGTAGGCGACCGGACGTATGTTGCTCCAGAAAAGCCGAGATAGCATTGGCATGGCCAATAACGTTGGCCGCTTCGCATGGATGTGGAACACCCTCAAGGCCATCTGCAAGGATCAATTCTTCGCTCATGCGGTTTTTAACCCCCTCGCCTTCAGGATCGGTTTAACAGCATTCCATATACGCTTTGATACGGTCTCAATATCACCGGATGCATCAATCACTTTTACCCGTTCTGGTTCCTTCTTTGCCATAGTTAGAAAACCTTCACGGCGTTTAATTTGCTCCTCAAACGCTTCCTTCTCAAATCGATCCGGCACTTCTCCTTCACCACGGCGTTGATTGGCGCGCTCCATCCCGAGTTTGGGATCTAAATCAAGTAGAAGCGTGATATCTGGCCAACATTCTTCGCATACAATCTCCTCAAGCGTTTTAAGGAAGCTCATTTCGACCTTTCCAGAAACTCCCTGATACACCCGCGTAGAATCTACAAAACGATCGCAAAGGACCATATGCCCCTTATCCAAAGCGGGTTTGATTACGTTTTGCACATGATCATTTCTGGCGGCCGAAAATAGGATCGCTTCCATTTCCGAGCCAAAACGTTCTGCAGCGCCGCTCAACAAAACATGACGTACGATCTCAGCACCGGGCGTTCCGCCTGGTTCTCGTGTAACGACAACATCATATCCATTCGAAGACAAACGTTCTTTCAAGCGGTCGATTTGGCTGGTTTTACCGGCCCCCTCGCCCCCTTCAAACGTTATGAAAAGGCCCTTGTTCGTTGTACTCAAGGAAATTGTCTTCCGTATTAGGTCTCACACACCGAAGCGCTTAAAGCCATCCAAACAACAATTCCTTTAGCGCATCAACTGCTTGGCGCTGCAAACCACCCTTTTCTACAGTTTCTGCCGCATAAAGGGGTGTTTCCTGACTGAGTTCGTCACCAATCCAGACTTTCAGCGTGGCAACCCTAGAACCAGCCTCTACAGGGGGTAAGAGCGGCCCCTCGTAAACTATGCGGGCTTTGAGTTTGTCACGGTTGCCAATCGGCAAATACATCTCAACAGGTCCCTTACCCGTCACATTCACACCAGATGTTACACCGCCATATACGTTTGCTTGACCGATAATCTCGCCGTCTTCGAAAAGGCTAAGCTTTTCAAAAGCACGAAAACCCCAATCCAGAATTTTACGCGATTCTTCTGCACGTTGTCGCTTTGAAGTCATGCCACTTAGAACAGTAATCAAGCGTTGGCTCCCGCGTTTGGCAGTGCCAACGATTGCGTAACCGCTCGCCTCAGTAAATCCGGTTTTCATGCCGTCAGCACCGATATCCATTTTCAGAAGCGGATTACGATTACGCTGAAAAATTTTATTCCACTCGAAACCCGGCTCATTGTAATATTTATAATATTGCGGGTATTCGCTGATCATATGCTGGGCAAGTTTCGCAAGGTCGCGGATCGAAACATACTGGTTTTCATCTGGAAGCCCGGTAGAGTTCGTGAAATAAGACCCTGACAAGCCCAAGGCTCTCGCCCGTTCATTCATTAAGCCGGCAAAAGCAGCCTCCGATCCTGCAAGTCCTTCTGCGATGATAATGCAACCATCGTTTGCCGACTGGACGATCACGCCTTTAATGAGGTCTTCAAGTCTGATCTCAGAGTTTAGCTTCGCGAACATGGTTGAGCCGCCTGAATTAGCACCACCGGTTCGCCAAGCATTCTCGCTTACGAAAAACTTATCCTCTAAGGTAAGTTTACCGTTCTTCAATTGATGAAAAACAACCTCCATTGTCATCAACTTGGCAAGGGATGCAGGTGGAATACGTGTGTCAGCGTCTTTGCCAAACAGGACTGTGCCGGTGTCTGCATCAAGTAGCAAGGCCTGTTTGGCAGGCGTTTGATAGAGCTGGGCATTAGCCAAGCCTGTAAACAGACCAACCCATGAAAACAAAACCAAACAGGTGAGAATAATTCTCATAAGACTATGCAAAATCACGATAAATCCACTCAGCAAAAACAGCCCCCGCTTTCATCCTAGGAAGCTTTTCAAAAAAGCGCAACCTTACCGTGTTGGCGAAAAGAACTCTACGGAGTTTATGAATGGGACGAATTCAAGAAATAAAAATCAATTCAGGAGGTTTTTGATTTTCTCAACATCATCAGAAACAACAGTGACCTCGAGAAAATACACATGGTCGCCATCGCTCTCAACAATTGAGACAGGGCCAAAATTAGATAAATCTTCTGAGAGCTCAAACAATTCGGCTTTTGAATAAACTGGACCGACTTTTAGGCGCTCCAAAGCGGCCATTCCCTCAATCGGTTGATCAAAGTAAGTGGAAATCTTACTTTCAGCTTCGCCAAAGTTTGCTTCGGAAGCATAACCGTTTACCAGAGACTGTGGTCGTGGGGCGGTTTGAATTTCGCTGGATTGGGAGCCAAATCTGCTGGTATCAAACGCATTTAACGTCCTGTCAGATGCTTTCGGTTGAGTAACCACTGCTACAACAGTCGGTTTTTGGGATACGGCAACAGGTTTCTTCTTTGTGCTGGCGACTACGGTCGGGCGAGCAGAGGCTGGAATTGAATTCGGGTCCAATCGTCCAGGATTGTAACTAGCAAGGAGTTGGCGCTCATCGAGACCATCCATTCTTGCACGACCAACATATTCCACTTTTACCTTGGCGACACCTTTCTTGGTATAACCAAGCAATTGCGCAGCTCGTGAAGAAAGATCAATAATTCGCCCTTTGGAAAACGGACCACGGTCATTCACTCTAACTGTAACAGATGACCCATTCTCAAGATTGGTTACTTTAGCGTAACTCGGGAGCGGCATGGTTGGATGCGCCGCAGAAAGTGCAAACTGATCGTAAACCTCGCCGTTCGCGGTTAAACGGCCATGAAAATTCGGACCATACCAAGATGCTAAACCGGTCGCTTTGTAATTCGGATTTTCCTGTGGAACGTAACGAACACCTCGAATGGTATAAGGCTTTCCAACCTGATAGCGCCCACCACCTTTTCGAACATTTGTTCCGGTCGTAACGCGTGGGCTTCCTGCAACACCGTAGGCTTTGGAAGAGAATTTGGTTTGGTTCGAAATCACATTGGTAGTAGCTTCTGGCGCGCGTACAGCTGCAAAGTTTTGTCCTGCCGAGCCGGTATTCTCGACTTCGTTGCTAGAAACAATCTCAACAACCAAACCAAGTGAAGGCTTCTTCAAAGGAACAGGAAGCGCACCATCACCTTGATCTATGGGTAAACCGGCAATCGGCGCATTTTCCGTTTTTACAGCCGTTGGTTTGGAGTTGGAACACGCGACCAATACCAACGGTACGCTCACTACAACTGCTGCCCTTATTCCTGAACTAAAGTCAGCAGGAAGAACTTTGAAATCAGCGCGCTTTGTGAACTTAAACAATACTGCAATCCCCGAAAAGGCCGTCCGCCAACGGCGCCAGACGCCGAGGGGATACACTAACATTTCATCTATGGCAAGAAAGCAGCACAATTATGGCAATATGAGAGCGCCTGATCCCAGGAATTATACAATATGAACAAGTGGATACTTCCTACCCTGCTGGGTAATTATTAAAAGTTTTCAAGGTAGTCATGATAGAACGGAAGGCCTGCGTCTCGTTTTACCGATGCTTAGTATTGTTTGACGGTATGGTTAACCTATTCTTGCCTTGCCAGTTGCCCCGTCATCCCGCTTCCAGATCAATGCATCCTTGCCAGTCTCTTTAAGCGTAAAACAGAATGTACGACCTTTGTACCAGGTTGGAAACTTTTGACACATTCGATTATTGGTGATCCACCAGTTTCCGGTTTCCTTGGGCGCGAAATATTTGCCGAGGCCAGTACCCGAGCCATCGCCAATAACCTTCCCATTGCTGCGATAAATCAAAGGGAACTCAATGCCCCATTTCGTTGCCAAATAGACTTTTTTACCCGAGATTGTTTGCTTGATCTCCGTACTGTTGAGTTGGTTTGCAGCAACAGGTGTTGTTGCGAGTGCGGCAATAGCGGCAAAGGCAAAAGCAATGTATTTCATCCTGGGACCTCTTTTAGAACAATATGAGAGAAACGGGGTTGGCTCCAAAAAGTTTCATCAAACACTATTTCCCACGAAAATTGTTCATACCGTGTCGCGGCAATTCACACTTGGTTGCAATGCGGAAAATTACAACTTCGCCTTAACTTTTGTCTGGTAACAACAATTCAGAACAAACAAGAGCCCCAATATGTTTGATAGTTCAAATCCTCCAATTGAAGTCTCCGTGCGCATGCTTGATGGTGCGGTTATCCGCGGTCACCTTAATAAAGGTCAGTCGGCAAGCTTAGAAGGTGTTCTTTCGAAAGATACGCCTTTCCTGGAATTTATATCCAAGGACGGACAGCGCAAATATTTGTCTAAGCACCAAATCGCTTATGTTGAGCCGGTAGAGCCTTTGCGCAATCCTACATTAAAACCTCAGATCGACCCACGCGTTGCAACGGCGCGAAGAATACTGGGGCTGCATGATGGCTGTACGTTTACAGATGCGAAAATCGCATTTCATCAGAAAGCAAAGCAGTATCACCCGGACAATTATTCAGGCATCGAACTGCCTGATGAAGTCGAAAAATACATCAATGAAATGTTTCGGCAAATCAACACGGCGTTTACAGAGTTAAGATCAGAGCTCAACAAGGTCGCTTAATTCAAGTTTTCAATTTACGTTTCATTAAACGAGAAATTCAGAACTTTCTCGACTTCTTGGCATATGGTCTTTTTTGGCATTGGCCTTGCAAAATTCACCGCAGAGCAGTCGAAGAGCACAATAAATGTAGCGGCTGCTTTAGATGCGGCTAGTCGGTTTATCCCGGCCCATAAGCTGACCCCCAAGACCTGACTGGCCGCATCGCTTCCCTATGCAAGAATGATCCATCACCGTGACCTTTTCACGCTACATAAAATTCTAAGAGTTCATTTTTGGGAGTATGGCGGAGAGGGTGGGATTCGAACCCACGGTACGCTTGCACGCACGCCGGTTTTCAAGACCGGTACATTCAACCACTCTGTCACCTCTCCTAGGCCACTGTGGTTAGCCAGAAGGCTATGCGATATTCGAAAAGGATTTTCAAGCGTTAAATCACGCTGAAAACGAAAAAGGAGGCTGTTCGCCCCCTTCTCCATCGAAACCTCTTAAGAGGCCTTAGTTTGGCAACTGATC
>CALLHT010000207.1 GCA_938009335.1 uncultured Rhizobiaceae group bacterium | reverse complement strand
TTCATCAACCCGCCAATCCATGCCCAGTCGGCTGGCGTCCAGAATACATCGCCTTCTTGCGGCAAGATGTTCTGCAGCATGGAAATGCCCGGCACATGACCACGCAAGACACGATGGCCATGCAGCGCACCCTTTGGCGCGCCCGTTGTGCCGGATGTATAGATAATCAGCCCTGGCGTTTCTGGAGTAGTCTTAGCGACTTCAAAAGCTGATGATGCGATTGAAAAGTCGACCTGCTCTGGCACCAACACATGTTCAAGCGTTGAAATCTTCTCAAAACTCGGCGCACATTTTTCTGCATGTATTTCATCGGTAATGACTGCCTTCGCACCCGAATTTCCAAGACGGCTTTCCAACGCCTCTTCCCCAAATAAGGTAAAGAGCGGGATCGAGATTGCTCCCATTTTCCAGATCGCGATATGCGCAACCGCCGTCCATAGCGATTGTGGTCTGAACACGCCGACACGATCGCCGGGCTCAATGCCAAGTGACCCGAGGTGGTTCGCCAATTGGTTGGAAAGCGCTTTCAGTTCAGCAAAAGTGATGTCAGTCCGCGTTCCGTCCGTCATGTCGATGATAGCGGTTCTGTCTGGATCTTCATCCGCCCATTTATCGCAAACATCCCAACCCATATTATAGGTTTCAGGGAAGTCCCAATGGAATGCTTCACGCATTTCTTCGTATGTTTGGTTGGTTGAGAGCATGGGTTATATGCATTCCTTGACGATATCATTTTTTGATATTATTTTGTTGGGAAGAGTTCCTTTGTGAATTAGCCACTTTCGGCACGAGAATTTAGGGATATGATCGTGATGATGTGGAGAATTGCAAATGAACGCCAAATACGAAAAAACCTTAGAGCGGATTTTCCAAAATCCGGTTCCCGCCAACATCAAATGGCGCGACATTGAAACCATGCTGGTTTCGTTAGGTGCGGAAATTGAAGAAGGAAGAGGGTCCCGTGTTCGTGTTCGCTTAAATGGAATAGTTACTATATTCCATAGGCCCCATCCTTCGCCTGATACAAAGAAGGGGGCGGTGATAGCGTTGCGAAAGTATCTTTTGGAAGCTGGAATAGAATGATTAAGAATTACAAGGGATATAACCCGGAATTTTGGTACGAAGCAGAGGATAAAGCTTTCCATGGATGGGTTCAGGGTATTCGTGATGTAGTTCATTTTGAAGCTGCAACCATTGAAGACATCCAAAAAGAGTTTGAAGCCAGCGTTGATGATTATCTTGAGGCTTGCGAAAAATGGGGACAAGAACCGCAAAAACCAAAGTCGGGTAAGCTTGCCGTCCGCATCGCTCCTGAAATCCATGAGATGGTTGCTTCTGCTGCGACGTATGATGCAAAGTCGATAAACCAATGGATCGCTGAAACGCTGGAAAAGGCCGCCCGCGAAAGGCTGGCCGAAGGCTCTATCAAAATCAAGGTTCGCTAAAGCACTCACTATTCCCACGCGTTCATCCTATCTTCCAGCACAAAGACCTGCCGGCCTGTCTCACGCAAAAGGCAATCAAGGAATGCAGGGCCCTGTCCGGTTCCCCCGCCCCATTGCACCGCGGCGTGCTCACATAGTGCATCACGGTATTTGATCCATGTGCGTTGCATTTCTTTGAGCGCAGGCGCTTTGGCAGGGGGTGTAAAACTGCTGCTAGCATTGTCTTGATCATCTGCCGTTTCTTTCGCCAGATAGGCACTGTAGACACGGTTCAATCTTGCGTCCCACCACTGCAATTCTTCATCCAGACAAAAGCCCATTCCGACCGTGGATCCGCCCGCTTCTGAGTTCATGCAGACATTCGCTGACGCACCGATGCACGGCATCCGTTCATCATCGTTTTTCTCGACCAAACACACCTCGGTATGAGAAATATCTAACGAGAGATCCTCCGCGTACGCACTGCCAGAAGCAGACAGGCAAGAACAAATGAACAGACGTGTGGCGATCTTCCGCATTATGCAGTTTCTTTCATCAACTCACGACCACATAACATGCGGCGGATTTCTGAAGTACCTGCGCCAATTTCCATCAGCTTGGCATCGCGCATGATCCGGGACACAGGTGAATCATTCAGATATCCTGCGCCACCCATTGCCTGAACTGCTTGAACTGCCTGTTGCATGGCTTGCTCTGAAGCATAGAGCACAATGGCTGCTGCGTCCTGGCGGGTAACCTCACCCCGATCACACGCTGCAGCAACGGCATAAAGATAAGCCCGTGAAGAATTCATCGCCGTGTACATGTCAGCGATTTTTGCCTGCATCAGCTGGAAATTACCAATCGGCTCACCAAACTGTTTGCGCTCATGCATATACGGCATGACTTCGTCTAGGCAGGCGTGCATTGTGCCAACCCCAATGGCCGATAAAACAACGCGTTCATAATCCAAACCAGACATAAGAACCGCTACGCCTTTGCCCTCTTCACCAAGCACATTTTCGAACGGCACTTCCACATCTTCAAAAATCAATTCACCTGTGTTTGAGCCGCGCATGCCAAGCTTGTCGAAATGCGGCGAGGTGGAAAAACCCTTCATCTCTTTTTCAATCAAAAAGGCCGTAATCCCACGCGGGCCTGCATCCATATCGGTCTTTGCGTAGACAACCAATGTATCCGCATCCGGTCCGTTAGTGATCCAGTACTTGTTTCCATTGAGAACGTACCGGTCGTTCTTTTTATCCGCACGCAATTTCATCGATACCACATCAGATCCAGCACTGGGTTCAGACATGGCCAGCGCGCCCACATGTTCACCTGACACAAGACGCGGCAGATACTTAGCTTTTTGCTCGGCGTTACCATTGAGTTTAATCTGATTGACGCAAAGATTTGAGTGCGCACCATAGGAAAGCGAAACAGATGCAGAGGCGCGCGCAATTTCTTCAAGCGCAACAGAATGCGCGAGATACCCCATGCCAGCACCGCCATATTCTTCGTCTACTGTGACACCCAGCAGACCCATATCGCCAAACTCTTTCCACAGATGAGCCGGAAACTCATTCGATTTATCGATTTCCTGGGCAAGTGGCTTAATACGTTCTTGCGCAAATTTGTGCGTCGCCTCGCGCAAAGCATCAATCTCTTCACCAAGACCAAAATTCATCGATGTGAAAAACATCAGGCAATCTCCTCAAGCTTCGGGGTTGCAGTCTTGCCCAGACCAACCACGGATAAAACCAAATTCACGTAAATTTCTTCAATTTCAGATGCACTTAATCGCCCACCATAGCGATACCAGGTGTTTACGCCCGTCATCATGGAAATGATCGACATGGCCGTGACCGGCACATCATCAATCTTGAATACACCGGCCGCCTGCCCGTCGCGCAGTATGCCTCTTAGGGTTCGTTCATACTGCTGACGAAGTTTCATAACTTCTGAGTAGGGTTCCGGTTCCAGATTTCGCAATTCCATATAGGCGATAAACACTTCTTCCGGTTTATCGATATGATAACGAATATGAAAACGCGTGAAGACTTCCAAAGCACCCGCCGGATCATTCGAGAAGTTTGAGCCTGCCAGCGCCTCCAGCAGATCCTGCATATGCGCGGACATCAGGCCATGTAAGATCGATTGCTTGGTCGGGAAATGATTATAAAGCGCGCCAACTTGCAGGCCACAGGCTTTTGCAATTTGGCGTGTTGAGACGGCCGCATATCCATGATGCGCAAACAAAGAGAGCGCCTCTTTCAAGACACGCTTTGCTGTTTCTGTTCCAATTGAGCCTGCAGTCCTCGCCATGGCCGCAACATTGACGCAAGATAATTCATAATGCAAGATTTAAATGAACAAGTGTTTATTTAATTTATTCCAAAAGCCAATTGATGCTGTAAACATGGGGGTCTGCTGAGGCCAGAACCTCAACCTCACCGTTCATGGGCCACGCACGAAGCTTTAGAAAAGGGCCACTATCCTCTTCGTCAAATTCAAACGTGAGCCAACAAAGGGGATTGGTACCCGAAGCTTGTGCTCCAATGGCTTCAATATGATCTGAGATACGACCCTTCACAGCTTGAGGAAAATAGTTCCAAGCAATCGTGTCATAGAGCACCCGGGTTGTTCCATCACCTTCCCCTGCTACGAATTTGCGCTCCACCCAATCTGCCGCATCGGATCTTTCAAGTTCGGGCGGAGATGCTTTCGCAATTTCGATAGCCGCCTCTACCCGTGCAATCCGCGCCGGTTGATCAGGCCATAGATAGGCAGCCAATTTTGCAGCATGGTCAGGATTACTCACCGAGAGCGGATTGAGATCACAACCTTGCCTTGAAACCACTTCGAATTGTTGTGACGGCGGTGCATTTCCGCTCCACTCAGGTGAAAGTTGGAGCGCAAAATCAGGATTGCCAAACTGCTGTCCTGCGAAACGATATCCAAACTCGGCGCATTGCAAATTAAGGCCACCACTGCATCCCATTTCGTGCAATGCCAATGGCATGCGGAAACGATCTGCAATCACTGAAAGACCCGCGAAAATTGCAGAGGCTCTCGCAACCTCATTGGTTTGGGGTGCAAATTGAAGCCATGACACCAACTTTGCGTCATGGTCCTTAATGGCTGCTAGAACGGAATGAATGAAGCCGGGCTCTGCGCTTCGTTCCGGAGCCGAATAAAACCCGGAGAGAACGTCATCAATACGGCTACGGGCAAGGGCATGAAGCCCACCAGCCAGTCTTAGAGCAAGCGCATCAGACTTCGGCTCAGGCCCGCCGGACCACTCTAAAACCCGTTTTCCGGTTTCTGTGGATTTGTCTAGTCCTTCACCAAGACCAGACAACAAATCCCGCATGAAGGTTGAGCCGAGCTTTTCGCAATAACCAGCCTGCTCAAAAAAGGAATCACGAACGCGTTTTTCAGTATGCATCTCACCAGTCTACACGCTTGCCTGCGAAATCCCAAAAGCTACCGCTTTCCTCCGGTCCCAAACCATCAATCACGGAAAGCATTTGACGTGCCGAATCTGCGGGCGAAAGCCGTTCACGGTCCCCTGCGAAAGGATCAGACAAGGATGTAACAACAGTACCTGGATGCAGAGATACAAATACGCTTTCCGGCTTGGTTCGCGCGACTTCTATCGCGGTGCATTTCATCATCATATTGAGCGCAGCTTTTGCAGCGCGATACGCATACCACCCACCCAAGCGATTATCACCGATTGAACCAACACGAGCCGAAAGTGTTGCAAAGATAGCCCGCTCTTTACGGGGCATTAGTTTCGAGAAATGTTTCATGAGCAATGCGGGGCCAATGGCGTTCAATTCATAAAGCTTTGCCATGGTTGAAGCGTTTAACGCGCGCAATGACTTTTCAGGCGCGATGATCGCATCTGACAGAAATCCGGTTGCATCGATCAATAAATGAAACTCACCATCAAGCTTCTTTGCAGCAACCTCAATCGTATTCTCATCGGTTAAATCAAATGCAAGGTCTGACGAGCGGGAAAGTTTTACCACCTCCTCACACTTGGAATCCCGTTCCAACACTTTCACGAAGGCAGAACCAATTCCACCCGTTGCGCCAAAGACAATTGCCCGATAGCCTTGCGGCAAAGATTGCATACTGACCAAGGGAGCCTCCATTCATGAGAACCGAATTCATACATCGCGTCGCACGCGAACGTTTCAATGGCTGGCGCGAGCGTAAGCGGTTTTCTCAGTTATTGGGCGACGATCGCCCAGCAGATATGGCAGAAGCGTACCACATTCAGGCGCAAGTTTATCAACTCATGCAGGATGAGGCGGGCTTCTCGGGATTTGCGGGCCACAAGGTTGCTCTTACTTCACCTGCCATTCAAGAAATGTGCGGCGTTGACCAACCCGCTTACGGTTCCATTCTAACCGAGTATGTTCATGACAATGATCACGAAGCCAATCTGGATGATTTTATTCGAATGGGGATTGAGTTTGAAGTTGCTGTTGAAATTGGCAAAGACCTTCCGACCGATATCGAACATACGAAAGAAACGGTGGCGGAATACATTTCCGCAGTCATGCCCGCCTTTGAAATGATCGATGATCGCGATGCGGATTACTCGCATTTGGACGCGATGTCGCTTTTGGCAGATCGCTGCTGGTGTAGCGGGATTGTACTTGGAAAACGCAATGAGAATTGGCAGCATTTGGATATTGGCAATCTGACGAGTGAAGTCGTCTGGAATGGTGACGCTGATGAAAAGGGCCATACTGGTGACGCGCTTGGCCATCCTTTGAACTCGGTTGCGTTTGTCGCCAACCATCTAAGTGAAAACGGGCAACAACTCAAAGCTGGTGAAATCATCATGACCGGCAGCGCACTGAAGACCCGTTTTCCAAAACCCGGAGACACTGCGACATACCGTATTGATGGCCTTGGCGAAGTGAGCATGCGCGTTACGTCTTAGCGCATGAGCGCACTTATTCTTGTGCTGGGAGACCAGCTTTCCAAAACTCTGTCTTCTTTGCGAGATGCAGACCAGTCGAGCGACCGTATTCTCATGTGCGAGGTCATGGATGAAGCAACTTATGTGCGCCACCACAAAAAGAAGATTGCTTTTCTCTTTTCCGCGATGCGACATTTCGCAGAGGCGCTAAAAGAAGAAGGCTGGCAAGTCGATTACGTCAAACTCGATGATGACGGAAATACCGGCTCGTTTACCAACGAAATAAGGCGCGCTGTTGCAAAGCACAAGCCCGAGAAGATCATACTCACCGAGCCAGCCGAATGGCGCGTCATGGAGATGGTGAAAGCCTGGGAAACGGACTTTAGCCTTCCCGTGGACATCCTCCCGGATGATCGCTTCATCGCCAGCCGTGAAGAGTTTGAAACCTGGGCTGAGGGCCGCAAACAATTGCGGATGGAATATTTCTATCGCGATATGCGGCGCAAGACAGACCTCTTGATGGATGGCTCTGACCCGGAAGGCGGCAAGTGGAATTATGACGCCGAAAATCGGAAGCCTGCCAAGGCTGATTTATTCATGCCAGAGCCAAAACGCTTTGAACCGGATGAGATCACTCAAGAAGTTCTGAAGCTTGTTGAAACCGGCTTTGGCAATCACTTTGGTGATCTGGAGCCCTTTTGGTTTGCGGTTACAGCAGAACAGGCAGAGGCTTCTATCGAACATTTTCTGGAAATAGCGCTTCCTTCGTTTGGTGACTATCAAGACGCGATGCTGATGGGAGAGAAATTTCTCTACCATTCACTTTTATCCGCTTACATTAATGC
>CALLHT010000206.1 GCA_938009335.1 uncultured Rhizobiaceae group bacterium | reverse complement strand
GCCGTAAGAGAAGTTAAGCTCAGAAGCGCAACTCTTCGCTTTTCCTGAAACTCATCAATCGCTATGAAGAGTGGATGAGTTTTACAGTTTGCAATTCTGGTTTGCATTTAACCGCCGATAGCATCGGCGGTATAGCGCAGTTATTTTCGTTGGAAGAAGAGCTTGCAGCTGCAATTCGCTTTGAAAGAGCACTATGTGCTGCTCAAGCAAAGTTTGGACTTGTTCCAACTGATCAGGCCGAGAAAATTACACAAACTTTAGATACAATGGCACTGGATCACGCCGCCTTGTTCCAAGGCGTCGAGACGGATGGTATTTATGTACCATCCTTCGTGAAGCAGGTTCGCGCAGCTCTTCCTGAACAAGTCCAAAAAAGCTTTCACAAAGATACCACCAGCCAGGATGTAATCGATACGAGCCTAATGCTCCGCTTGAAGGTAGCAGTCGAGAGCATATGCGATCAGATGGAACCCCTCGAGAAAGCCCTTACAAATCTCAAATCTCGACTGGGCCAACAGAAAATTTCAGCACGCACACGCATGCAAGAAGCGCTTCCCTTCACGTTTAGCGACCGGATGGATACTTGGCTTTCGCCACTGATCGCTCTACGCACAGAGCGCCCAACTACCTTCCCACTACAACTGGGCGGGCCAATTGGCATGATGCATAAGCAGGTTCCTGAATGGGCTGAATTGGTAGAGGCAATGGCAACCGATTTAAGCCTCACCACAATTAGCAACCCTTGGCATACAGATCGCCGGGTATTGATAGAAATCTGCACATGGCTCACATCGGTCACAACCGCACTTGGGAAAATTGGGGCGGATATTCTGCTAATGGCACAAAACGGAATTGATGAAATCACACTCGAAACGGGTGGTTCATCATCTGCAATGCCGCACAAGAAAAACCCAGTCTTGGCCGAAGCGCTTGTCTCAGCAGCAAACTATAACGCACATCAAATGGGCCTGCTTCATCAGGTAGCGCTACATGAGCAAGAACGTTCTGGAACCTCTTGGACCGTTGAGTTTATGACCGTCCCGACCATCGTGGTGACAACTGCCAAGTCACTCGAAAACGCAAGCCGGCTCATTGCTCAGGTGCGTTAGACACGCGTCAGAGAAAATGGTTGCAAGCGCTTGCCGCAAACAGTCTTCTGTGTCAGCCTTCAGCATGCATAAATCCAAAGGGCAACAATGAAAAACCTCACAAAATCCTCTGCGGAAATGGTCGCTGAAGCCAAAGCGCGCATAGAAGAAATCGAAACCGCTGATCTGATCAATATGGTCAACGACCCCAATGTTGTAATCGTGGATATAAGAGACATTCGCGAACGCCAAAGAAGTGGTTTCATACCTGGCAGCGTTCACGCCCCGCGCGGCATGGTGGAGTTTTGGGTAGATCCGGACAGCCCGTATTTCAAAGACGTATTCGCTGAAGACAAAAAGTTCGTCTTTCATTGTGCCTCCGGATGGCGTTCGGCCCTAACCGTTGCGACCCTACAAGATATGGGGTTTGAGGCGGCTCACCTTCGAGAAGGGTTAAGCTCTTGGGAAAAACAAGATGGTCCAATCGAATTTCCGGAAAAGAAAAGCTGATCTGACCATTTAATGAAGGCCCCTTCTATGGATCACAAAACACGCAAAACGCCAATATCTCATCACTGGGGCTCTGGCATTGCCGAAACGATTGACGGAGAACTTGTAAACGTTGGGCCTCACCCGGAAGATCCAAATCCGTCTTTCATCAACCAGAACATTCCGCAAGGGATCTACGGTAAGTCACGGGTTAGACGCCCCGCTGTCAGGAAGAGTTTTCTTGAAAACGGTTATGGAAATCCGAATGGAACACGCGGAGAAGAACCATTTGTAGAAGTGAGCTGGGATACCGCGCTTGATCTCGTCGCCAAAGAATTGCTTCGGGTCAGGGAGACCTATGGAAACCAAGCGATATATGCAGGGTCTTATGGCTGGGCAAGTGCTGGCAGATTTCATCACGCACAAAGTCAACTAAAGCGCTTTTTAAGCGCTTTCGGAGGCTTTACCTATTCTTGGGGTAACTACAGTTATCAGGCAGCCCTTGTCTTAATGCCGCATATCGTCGGTAACTTTCGTCACCATGTAAAAGATGCAACACGGTTTAAGACGGTTGCCAAGAACGGTGAACTCGTTGTTGCATTTGGCGGGTTGCCGATCAGAAACGCACAGGTCTCCGGCGGAGGAACCGCGCGCCATAGCCTCAAGCCCGACCTGTTGGCATGTAAGGAAGCAGGCGTATCATTTGTCTATTTCAGCCCTCTACGAACTGACATGGCAGAGGAATTAGAGGCAGAATGGCTTGCCCCTAAACCAGGTTCGGACACAGCCATCATGTTGGGCATTGCACATACATTATTGGCGGAAGACTTGCACGATCAGGCGTTCCTCGACCATTACACAGTGGGCTTTTATTCGTTCAAAGCCTACCTGACAGGCGAAACAGATGGGCAGCCCAAAACAGCCGCTTGGGCATCTGTTCTTTCAGATATTCCAGAAGACAGAATTAAAAATCTCGCACGAGAAATGGCGTCAAAACGCACGCTTCTTTGCACTGCAGCAGGATTACAGCGAGCTGACTTCGGTGAGCAAGTATTATGGATGACCGTAACTCTGGCGGCAATGTTGGGCCAAATTGGGTTGCCGGCCGGCGGATACGGAATCGCATATGCGGCCGACTCAAGCATCGGAACGGCTGATCGCCCGTTTCCATGGCCCGCATTTCCAAAGAGTCAAAACCCGGTAAAGGACTTCATACCGGTTGCCTGCATCACGGAGATGCTACTCAATCCTTTAAAACCCTATCAGTACAATGGCGAAAATCGGATTTACCCCGACAGCAAGTTGGTGTGGTGGGCCGGTGGAAATCCATTCCATCATCATCAGGATTTAAACCAATTGAGGAAAGCGTTTCAAATTCCTGAAACCATCATCGTCAATGAGATCAATTGGACTGTAACAGCACGCCATGCTGATATTGTTTTGCCAGTGGCGTCAGCCATGGAACGCAATGACTTTGGCGCTGGAACACAGGATAATGTCATCATTCCCATGCCGCGCGCTGTTGACCCGGTTGCGGATGCTAAAACCGAATATGATATCTATGCGGAATTGGAGAAACGTGTTGGGCTAGGCATTTCGTTCTCGGAAGATAAAACCTCTGACGAGTGGCTTAATGATATGTGGGGGGAGCTGAAATCAACAGCTCAAGATCACGGATACGATCTACCCAAAACCTTTGATGAATTTCTGGATGGGGACATGATCACCTTTGACGACCCTGCACCAGAGCGCGTTTTCCTAAGTGAGTTCCGCGAAGATCCAGGTCAAAATCCTCTCCCAACCCCAAGCGGTAAAATTGAGATTTTTTCTAAAACCATTGCAAGCTTCGACTATGAAGATTGCCCGGGTCATGCAACCTGGCTCGAGCCTCGCGAATGGCTCGGCAACGCTTCGACTGGAGACCAACTACATCTGATTTCCGGACAGCCGGAAACACGCCTACACAGCCAATATGATGAAGGGAAGTTCAGTCAGGAAAAGAAGATCAAAGGCAGAGAGCCTGTGCTGATTAATCCAGTGGATGCTGAGAGGTTTGGCATCACCTCCGGGGATATAGTCCGCCTTTTCAATGATCGTGGAGAATGCTTGGCAGGCGCACATGTGACAAAGGACGTCAAACCGGGTGTTGTATTCCTTTGGACGGGTGCCTGGTATGATCCTGATTTAAGCAATCCTTCTCATCGCGATGTTCATGGCAATCCGAACGTCTTGACCCACGACTTTAGAACGTCGCGCCTTTCGCAAGGGCCGGCAGCACAAAGCGCATTGGTAAAAATAGAAAAATTCCAAGGCGAGCTTCCACCCGTAAAAGCATTCGAGCCTCCAATCCACTTTTGACGCGCAAAACACTCAGTTGCCTGGAAA
This sequence comes from uncultured Rhizobiaceae group bacterium, assembly GCA_938009335.1. Classification (GTDB taxonomy): domain Bacteria; phylum Pseudomonadota; class Alphaproteobacteria; order Rhizobiales; family Rhizobiaceae; genus JAALLB01. Next base: position 2,832 of record CALLHT010000206.1, on the reverse strand, counting down.
AGCACGCTAAATCGAGACGACAAACTAAAGAGTTGAGGAGCAAAGGAACAAGCGATCGGAACTGGCCTTGCTCAAAGTTTCTGAAAATTACCCACTCAGCTTAATCGCAACGTTCTTTGTCTGCACATAGTTCCAAAGTGCCTCGCGGCCCTTCTCACGACCATAGCCAGATTTTCCGTAACCGCCGAACGGTGTTTCAACACCGCCAGCATACCACTCGTTTACAAACACCTGTCCAGCGCGGATTTTCTGCGCGGCTTTGGTCGCACGATTTATGTCTTTAGTGAACACACCGCCCACGAGTCCGTATGGGGTTCCGTTCGCAATTTCGATTGCTTCTTCGTCGGTGCTGAACTTCAATACAGACAAAACAGGGCCAAACACCTCTTCGTTTGCGATTGTCATATCAGGGGTGACATTTCTCAGAACTGTTGGTTCAAGAAATGCTCCCGGTGCATTCATTTTACGGCCACCGGTTACAACTTCGGCACCCTCGGAAACTGCGTCACTTACCATATCAGCGGCACGGTCGCGTTGTGCCTCGGAAACTATGGCTCCCATGTTTGCACCAAATTCTGGCAAGTCGATTCCCGGCCCAACCTTCAATCCCTTTGCAATATTGGCAACCCGATCAACCAATTCATCATGAATGTTTTCATTCACGATCACGCGTGACATCGCAGAGCACACTTGCCCTGCATTAAAATAGATACCCCAGCGTACATCATTCTCGAACGCATCAAGATCTGCATCATCATGCACAATGGCTGCGGACTTTCCGCCAAGTTCCAGCACACATGGAACAACGTTCTTCGCCGCAGCAGAAGCAATTGCTACGCCTGTGGCAACAGAGCCGGTAAAGACAATCTGGTTTACATCAGGATGGGCCGAAAGAGCCGCGCCAGCTTCAGCTCCGAGCCCACAGATTATGTTCACGGCACCGCTCGGCAATCCTACCGCCTCTGCTGCATGGGCAAACCAAGCATTGGTGAGGGGTGTCATCTCAGGCGTTTTGATTACAGTCGCATTGCCTGTTGCAAGAGCAGCAGAAAGCGAACGTGCCGTCATCTCAACGGGATAATTCCAAGGTATGATTTGAGCTGAAACGCCAAAAGGTTCATAGGTTGTGAAGTCGAAATATCCTGCACCTAGTGGAATAGACCTGCCTTCGACGGTTTCTGCCTGATTACCGTAATATTCGAAATACCGCGCTGCACCTTCAATCTCGATACGCGATTCCCAAAGGGGCTTTCCCTGTTCGAGTGTGAGAACCGGCGCGATGTCATCGATATGCTCAAGCAAATATCGCCCAATTGCAGTGACCATGCGCCCGCGTTCAACAGGCCGCAGGTCAGATAAGACGCCAGACAGGTGGACGCGTTTTGCAGCTTGAACAGCCCGATCCACATCTGCAGCATTAGCAAGCGCATGTTCTGAAAGTTTTTCGCCTGTACCCGGATTAACAACACTTATGCGCCCTGCGCCACCGTCTACCCAATTACCGTCGATATAATTCTGCCAGTAGTCTTTGATCATGCTTTAATCCGGTGTTGGTAGAGATGCTCATAATGCGGTTTCATGCGTTTGTGAACACGCTGAACCCGAAACGGTGCATCTTCAAGATCGACATATTTTCTGGTCTGGCGAACCAGTCCGGTCGATTTTGCAAGATTTGCATGGAATGATCCACCATCCCACCAACTGTGCGCGGAAGGATCGCCCCCCGCCTCCCATGTGAGGGCTTCTTTCAGGAAAGGAATACCAACAGCCTCGCAAAAGGCTTCTGTCATTTCTTCCGGCGCTTCAAGCAGATCATCACTATCAATGACCGCAGGAACAGTGCCGTTCAATGCCCAAAGTAAGTCGAACAAGGCCCTTTGCTCGGGAAAGCCTACTTCGGCTTCGTCAAAATCCGGCCATTTGTCATACATCGAAGTAATGGTTTTTGCCGGATCACGAATTAGGAAGGCGTGCGAGAAATGTGCAAGAAACTCCGGCGTCCACATATGATTGATGTAGTGCGGAAAGTCCTTCAAAAAGACCGGGCCTTTTTCTGCCCGTATCTGAATGTCTTCCCACACACTTTCAATGGTCAGACCCGGCGTCGTTTTCTCGCCCTCTTTAAAACGGGGCCAATAGGGGGCTTCTCCCTGATACCAGGCTTCGCCAAAGGGTTCGTGCAGACAATCCATGTCTCCGCGCTGCCGCATCATCCACTCGAACGCAGTAGACGTTGATCTGGGGATCGCCCAAAGCGCCACGATTTTATGCATTTAAACTCTCCAATAACCTTCCATGTGCACCTTCTGGTGTGACTTGGAGCGATTTAAACAATCTCCAATAAAGCGCGGTATCATGCCCGATAACCGGTTTTCCCAAAACCGTTTCAAGGTGCTTCGTCAAATGGAGTGGACGTTCTGGCACACCACCGGGGCCAGAACGGAAATTACACATACCATTGATCAGATACGCATCGGCATTGGGGGCTTGCTCTGCCACATAAGCAAAACTCTTTTCTGCCAGGTCACCTTCAAAAACCCAGCGCTGCTCATTAATCGCTTCCTGGCTCTCAAACCAACCCTGATCATAGAAGTTGCCTGCCCAGATAACATCAAAGCCAGCTTCTTTTAAGAAGCCAACGGTACCCTGCCACCATTCAGGCCAATGATAGGCAGCGTTTAGTGCCACTTTCTCCACGTTCAATTCCCGCAGAGCTTCCACCATGGCATAGCCTGCCATATGAAACGAGGTTTCATATTTTTCCGATAGCCGCTTGCTATGTTGACGAATTCCTTCAACGCCAAGACCACTAGCATGAACCCAATTTGACCC
>CALLHT010000205.1 GCA_938009335.1 uncultured Rhizobiaceae group bacterium | reverse complement strand
CGATGAACCCCGTCAAAGTTGCCGATGGCAACGACACCACCTTTCAGGGTCTCGGGAAAATCGGCTAGAGATTGAATGCGTAAAATGCTCATTGTGTATGGGTGCCAAATCCTGAGTTACCAGACAAGCGTTTTAATCCAGTGGGCGGGTGCAGCATTGTTCTCACCCAAGAACGCATAAAGCTTCTCCTCGTCAACGTCACCCGATGTATAATCGGCAGCATGAATGCCATTGGTAATAAACAAAGCATCCACAGCGTTATCCGCAGCGCCTTTAATGTCTGTCGGCAAACCATCCCCAATCGCCAGAACTTTTGTGCGATCAATCGACTTACCCGCGATCTTTTCGGCATGCTCAAGCGCCACGTCATAGATCGGCGCATAAGGCTTGCCGACAATGCGCGTTTCTCCACCAAGCTTGTCATATTCCCGGGCCAAAGCACCGGCACACCAAAGCAGACGGTCTACCACTTCCACAACGATATCCGGGTTCGCGCAGATAAACGGCAGTTTGTGATCAATATACGTTTTGAACCGCTCGATATATTCTTCCGGGTGTTCGTTATAGTCATCAAACAATCCGGTACACACGATGCCCGCAGAATTTTCTGGCTCGGAAAACTCCACATTCAACCCGTCATACAGCGCATAATCGCGTTCCGGCCCAATGTGATATACAGGACCGTCAAGCTGCTGGATCAGGGCACGCGTCACATCACCCGATGTTACCAACTCGTCAAACACACCGTCCGGGCAACTCATGTTTGCGAGTTGTTTGAGGACCGGACCTTGAGGGCGCGGCGCGTTGGTAATCATCACGACTGGAACACCTGCTTCGCGCGCTTTCGTCAATGCATTTGCCGCATCAAGCCAGATCGCCTTGCCATTGTGAAGCACTCCCCAAACATCACACAAAACACAATCGTATTGATCGATGATCTGGCTTAATCCAGTTATAGCATTGGGAGATGACATGGGGATAATTCCGGTTCGGTTTGACCGCGCCTTATCTCGCATACTTCTTTGCCAAGCTCAATGCCAGATTGGCCATCGGTGTTGGCACGAATTCTGCATCGTTCGCGAGGATATGGGAGCCAGTCTTTGCGCTGGAAAAGTCGGACAGCGGGACATAATGGGTTTTAAGACGGGAATTTTCTTAACTGCCGGTGTAGCAAGCATCCTTTTGATTGCACAGAACACCGGGTTGGACCAACAGCTGATACGCTTTGGCGGTCAGTACGGCAGTATGGCAATCGCACTTATCAGCCTGCTGATTGCGGCATTTGCGATATGGCGATTAATCAATCTTCAAAAAAAGCTTTCCCGCCTGCAAGACGGGCTTGATCGGTTTGAGCGACATCTGAACGAGCGGTTCGATGCATTGCCTAAGCAGAATTCTGGTGCCGGTTTCGAGCACCAAAGTTTACCGATTTCAAATCCAAATCAGATTTTGAACGAATTAGATGTACCCCTTCAAGCGCGGTTTGATTTCGATGCTCCACCATTGCCGGAGCAACATGAGGATCTGAACAATGTCGTGCCGTTCCTACGTCTTGTTCAAAGCGGTTCTGAAAAAGCACGTTCGAAATCCAAGGCTACAAATATTTCATTCGATAGATCGTCTTTCCATCTCCGTCTCCAGCCGATTGTGGACCTTCAGTCCCGCAGAGCTGCGGCGTTTGAAATCATTCCCGGCTTTACAAATCGTGAGGGCGAATTTCTGCCGCTTGAAGCTGTAAAAACAGAGCTTGGTGATGCGTTCTCGGCAGCAGATTGCGACTTGCAGCTCATCCGCAGCGCGACCACTTTACTCAAACCAATGAAGACGCGGGCGGGTTCAACACAGTTCTATCTCCAACTCAGTGCCGAATTTTTGGTTAAGCCGAAGCTGTTTTCGGAGTTCTTATCTGTGTTGCAACGGAACAAGGGATTGGCTGACCAACTTATTCTGGGTGTCGATCAAACGAAACTCGGCCAATTGAAACGGGCCGCGCAAAACCGGCTCGTGGACCTCTCTGATCTCGGGTTTAAGCTTGCCCTAACCGGCTGCCGAAATCTTACCGCTGCCCAGACACAAGTGGAAGAGCGGTCATTTGAAAGCCTGCAGGTGTGCAATACCGTTCTTGAGCAGTTGGAGGTTTCCACCACGTTTAGTGCAGACATCGAAACCCTTCGCAATGCAGCGCGCGCTGGCATGAAGATCATCGTGAAAAACATTAATGAGGAACGGCAGGTGTTGCGGCTTCTCGATCGGTATATCCCCTTTGCCAGTGGTCCGTTTTTCTCAGAGCCGAAACTGCCTGCGATGGAAACCAAAACAACCACCTCGGCTGAAGGTTAGTTTGAGACTTGTTTGCCAATCAAATCTTATTGTCTATTTGTGCTGCTGGCCAAAAGCAGACGTTCGCGAGTGGCATAAACAGAATGTCCAGAAAACGTGTCGGCGGCCAAGACCCTACATAAATTGCCGTTTGTCTCTAGCCAAACATTATTTATCAGATCGTCAATCCACTATTTCCGCAGCTTCTAGTACCGCATGAAAAAGCACTTCTGCCCCTGCCGTACTCCATTCTTTGGAAATCTCTTCTGCTTCATTGTGTGAAAGTCCATCGACACATGGGCACATGACCATCGCGGTAGGTGCGACTTGATTGATCCAGCACGCATCGTGACCCGCACCGGAGATGATATCTCTATGTGAATAACCAAGCCGTTCAGAAGCATCTCTAATAGTTTGAACAAGCTTCTGATCGAATTCCGGCGGATCAAACTTACCGACAATCTCATGAGAGAACTTGAGGTTCAATGCATCGCAAATCTCTTCCGCTTTTCCGAGCAATTCATCCACCATGGCATTTAATATATCGATTTTGTGCGAGCGAATATCGATTGTGAAAACTGCTTTGCCAGGAACGATGTTTCGCGAATTGGGATACACCTCAACATGCCCAATGGTACCCACCGCATTTGGCGCTTGCGCCATTACAACTTCATTCAGGAGCTCTGTGATTTGCGCTAACCCACGCCCTGCGTTCTGGCGCATCGGCATGGGTGTAGAGCCCGCGTGGCTTTCTGTACCCAATACCGTGCATTCTATCCAGCGCAACCCTTGGCCATGTGTCACGACTCCAATGTCTATTTTCTCCGCTTCCAGAATAGGCCCCTGCTCAATATGCAGTTCAAAGAAAGCATGCATTTTTCGAGCGCCAACCGTCTCTTCACCACGCCAGCCGATACGTTCAAGCTCATCACCAAAACGCTTTCCTTCAGCATCTACTTTTTCATACGCATCTTCTTGCGAAAGCTCTCCAGCAAAAACTGCAGATGCCATCATGGAAGGTGGAAAGCGGGTACCTTCTTCGTTTGTCCAGTTTGTGACGACTATGGGACGCTTCGTCTTGATGCCATGATCATTGAGGGTTTTGACAATTTCCAGCCCTGCCAACACTCCTAAGACTCCATCGTAGCGACCGCCAGTTGGCTGGGTATCCAAATGAGACCCGACATAAACTGGTAACGCGCCAGCGTCCTGCCCTTCGCGATGCATAAACATTGTCCCCATTTGATCCACACTCATTGTCAGGCCTGCATCTTCACACCAAGTTTGAAAAAGGCTCCGGGCTTCTGCGTCTTCATCCGTGAGTGTTTGGCGATTGCTACCACCAGCTATTCCTGGTCCGATTTTTGCAATTTCGTGAATCGAATCCCACAATCGGTTGCCGTCTATTTTTAGATTCTTGATCGGTTGGTTCACTGTTAATATCTGCTTCCATCGGTTGTATTTGTTCTACGAAAACTGAGCCTAGCTAGTCAGGATCGGCATCATCAAGTGAAAAAGCTCTGCCTGTGATGAAATTCCGCATTTCCTGTATAGTTGTTTTCGAAACACCTTTACTGTCTGCGGACTAATTTTCAGCTGTAATCCAATTGAAACAGAGGAATGTCCGCGTAGGATCATCAGCGCAACTTGCGCCTGCCTTAGACTTAGTTTGATTTGATGTATTTGCATTGTTTTGGATATTAGCGAGTTCACCAATTCCGCTTCGTCAAACTTACCAGTGGAATTCAAGCTACTCCAATGTTGTTCAATCAGTGCGCACACAATCGTCTCTATTTCTTTGGCAGCCGAATGGTCTCGGGAAGAGTAGCGTTGACCCGAAGTAATATCACGTCCCAAACTAACATGAACCGATACTCCTTGTGCGGGGTAAGCGACATAGGCAATCTCGTCGACCATAGTGGTGTTTTGATAATATTCCCGATTGTAGCGGCTTCGTCGAAACTGATCTGGCGCAATATCTTTTAGCCGATAAAGGCCTTGAGGTGCCTGATTGACGTGAAGTTCATGATATGGATCGATCAAATAGGCACCGCTTACATATGATTTTTCAAAGTTCTCAAGGACGCGCGGTTCTTGTATTCGCGTGAACAACGTTTTCGGCTGTTCATCTTGAAAGTAAGCAATGATAACAAAATTATCGAAACGAACTACTGAACTCAGCCAACTAGCCAACCGATCTGCCATTTTTTCTGTGTTAAGCGCATTAATCACTTCAGCCAGTAATTCGGTTTGTGCAGTCATTTTCTTTCTCAAATACCTCTATGGGGGTATATACCCCTAAATGGCTATATCGTAGCATTTTATTGCCTTGGGAGGGGTATAATGATTAAGCGAATGGACGCAGCGATTGCGGTCGATATTGACAATGTCACAAAGCGGTATGGTGATTTTACCGCGTTACGCAATGCATCTATCGATATTCGCGACAATGAATTTTTCACATTATTGGGCCCCTCAGGTTGCGGAAAAACTACGCTGTTGCGCTGCATTGCAGGTTTTGAGGACATATCAAGCGGCGCAATCCGTCTCTATGGTCAGGATATCGCGGAGCTGCCACCCAACAAGCGCCCGGTAAATACCGTTTTTCAGCAATATGCGCTTTTTCCGCATATGAATGTTCTTCAAAATGTTATGTTCGGTTTGCAGCGTTTGGGGAAATCCGATTCAGAGGCAAAAGCACGTGCAGGGCACGTATTGGACCTCGTGCAACTTACCCAACTTGCCGAACGCATGCCGTCACAATTGTCTGGCGGTCAACAACAACGGGTTGCGCTGGCGCGCGCTCTTGCACCCGAACCGAGGGTTCTCTTGCTTGATGAACCCCTTTCAGCTCTTGATTTAAAATTGCGCCAAGCAGTTAGGCTTGAGTTGCAACAACTACAGAAAGAGACAGGTATAACGTTTGTTTTCGTTACCCATGACCAGGAAGAAGCGTTGACGATGTCCAACCGCATCGCAGTTATTTCTGAGGGACAACTTCAACAGATTGGCTCTGCCCGCGAGATTTACGAAGCTCCGGTGAACAAGTTCGTGGCGGACTTCATCGGGGAGACCAATCTGATTGATGTTGACGTAAAGAAAATCACCGACGGAACGGCTACCTGTTTATTGCCAGGCGGGACCAAATTCTCCTGTCCTGCAGCAAAAGGAGCTCACGAAGGGCCTGGTCATCTCTCGGTGAGACCCGAGCGCGTAACAATCGGCAAAGCAAAAGGCAGTTTGATCACAGGCACAGCTACGCGGCATATCTACCTCGGCACGGATATGCATATCGACATCAATCTTCAAGATGGTGATGTCATAACAGCGCGGGTTCAAAATTCTGAAACTGCGAACATACCAGAGGTTGGCGATGAGGTCGGCATAAGCTTTGAGGCAAGCGCAGCGCGCTTGTTGGTGGACTGATGGCCGGAGCGATTAGCAGCGGACCGCCAACAAGCACCAGGACCTATCAGGGGCTGGGTCAATATTTAATGCTGCCTTCCTGGGTAATTATTGGGTTCTTCCTTGTTTTGCCGGTTGGAATGATGCTGATCTATTCATTTCTGACTAAAGAATTTCGTGGCGGAGTGATATGGGAATTTTCACTGTCTGCTTATGATCAGTTCTTTTTTGACCGCGGTTTGTTCGGGGATGAGCCGGCAAAAATTGAATGGACTTATATTACCATTTTTTGGCGTTCCATTTGGCAAGCAGCCTTAGCAACAGTTTTATGCCTGATAATTGGCTTTCCCACCGCATGGTTTATCGCAACACGCTCCGGTCGTAACAAGGCTATATTGTTGTTTCTGATTACCATCCCTTATTGGGTAAATTTGCTAATTCGCACCATCTCCATGAAGTTCCTGATCCGTGATACCGGTCCACTCAATACATGGCTTATAGAATTTGGATTGATTTCCGAGCCTCTGCATATGGTCAACACAAACTTCGCAGTCCAATTGGGATTGTTTTACTCATACCTGCCTTTCATGGTGTTGCCAATTTACGCAAGCGTGGAGCGATACAACAACAGTTTGTCAGAGGCCGCTGCAGATTTATATGCATCCAAGTTCGTGATCTTAAGCAAAATTGTGTTGCCAATGGTGAAGCCCGGAATCATTGCGGGATGTATCTTGGTGTTTGTGCCATCCCTTGGAGCATTTCTGGCTCCTGACCTATTGGGAGGTGCCAAAAATTTCATGATTGGCTCACTGATCGAGGAACAGTTCAAGGGTAATGCCGGGAACTGGCCATTTGGTGCAGCTGCTTCCATGATTTTGTTAAGCATGGTTTTGGTAGTGCTGCTATTTTATGCCCGCGCGCAAGACAAAGGCGGGCAAAATCATGGCTAGAAAAGTCGACCTAAAGAGGTTTCCAGGTTTTCAGTCGATGACCTATTTGTGCCTGATTTTGCTCTACGCTCCCCTATTGATCGTAATGGTTTATTCTTTCAATGACAGCCGTTCAATTACCTCTTGGGGTGGAATATCTTTGCGCTGGTATGAAGACGTGTTTTTTGGACTTGAGGCAGAGAAATTCCGTGCAGCGGCGTTTAATTCAGTTGTAATCGCAATCATTGCAGCAATCACTTCAACAACGATAGCCACTATGGCAGCGACTGGAATGCTGCGGGCCGGGAAATTCCGAGGCAAGTCATTTAGTTTTGCGCTCATCAATTTGCCACTTATGGTTCCGGAAATTGTTACCGCTGTTGCAACGCTAATTTTCTTTTCCGCTATTGGGTTTAACGCTGGTTATCTAACCATCCTGATCGCGCATATCGTTTTTTGTATTCCATTCGCCTACCTACCGATTGCAGCTCGAATGCAGGGTATCGAAGATATTTATGAACAAGCCGCGCAAGACTTATACGCCACCCGATTTGAAGCGTTTAAGCTTATTCTTTTGCCGTTAATGGCACCTGGAATTTTGTCCGGGTTTCTATTGGCGTTCATCATTTCTCTTGATGATTTTATCATCACAAATTTCGTCAAGGGCGCAGGGATCGAAACACTACCGACCGCTATATTTGGAGCAGCAAAGCAAGGAATAAAACCCAACATAATGGCCATCTCCACCCTTCTACTTTTGGTGTCGGTGGTCTTCGTAACTCTATCCTATTTGATTGGAAGAATGGGACAGAACAAGAATGGTAAACAGATTTAAACTAAGGGAGACTCAAAATGAAACATATGTTGAAACTAGGCGCATCCGCGCTGGCTCTTATGCTGGCAACAAGTACTGCCCATGCCGAGGGCAAACTATCCATCTATAACTGGTTTGAATATATGCCAAAAGAGTTGTTGGATAAATTCTCAGCTGAGCACGGCATTGAAGTAACCATGGACACTTATGATAGCAATGAGTCGATGTTGGCGGCACTGAAGGCTGGCAAGCTTGGTTCCTACGATGTGTCAGTTCCTGGTGACTACATGGTTAAGATCATGGCTTCAGAAGGGCTGCTTGATACATTCTCAAAAGATGAACTCTCAAACTTTGGAAACATTGAGCCAAAGTGGGTTGATGTAAGTTTTGATCCCGGCCGCAAGAGTTCAATCCCTTATCAGTGGGGATCAACTAGTTTTGCTGTGAATCGAGATGCCTTCTCAGGAGATATTGCCACTACTGATATGATTTTTAACCCGCCTGCAGAGCTAAAGGGAAAAATCAATGTCTTGGATAGCCAAGGCGAAGTTCTGGCTTTTGCGGCACTGCATCTTGGAATTCCTCAATGCTCCACAGATCGTGAGCAGCTCAAAGCGGTAAATGACCTCCTTCAAAATGCAAAACCGCATTGGGCATCGATTAGTTCAGATATTGCCAAGGATGTTTTGGTTTCGCGCGAAGCTGATGTTGGCATGATCTGGTCTGGTTTCTCAGCAAAGGCGCGAGAAGAAGGTGCGAATGTAGAATACGCTTTCCCGAAACAGGGATATGTCGTGTGGATGGATAATGTCGTGTTGCTTAAAGACGCGCCAAATCGTGAAAATGCGCTGAAGTTTATGAACTTTCTTCTTGAACCAGAAAACGCCGCCACTCTGACAAACTTTGCCCAATATACAGCCGGTGTAAGCGGTAGTGGCGCATTTTTGAACCCGACCGTTGCTGCACTTCCAGAGTCCAACCCGCCTGCGGATGGTAACGGTGTTTTCGTACAAGCATGCTCTGAGGAAGTTCAGAAGGTCTACGATACTATTTGGACCAACCTGAAGAAATAAGCCCATGATTGGGGGCATCTCACCCCCAATCACTTTACTTGAATGGAACTGATATGAAGATTGTATATTCCGAACAACACAAATTGCGCGACGCAGATACAGAGCTTTATGGCGGCCAGTTGGTCAAGCCTTTTGAGCGGCCCTCTCGCATGGAATACATTCTTGCGCGCAATGAAGCAGTGAGTGCCGGTCCGATTGTTGAACCAAAAGATTTTGGAATGGAACCTATCTTACGAATCCATGATGAGGGATATGTTTCACTGCTACAGACTGCATGGGAAGAATGGGTGGCAACTGGCTATAAGGGTGAGGCAATGGCTTCGACGTGGCCGGCGCGCCGGATGGCTCAAAAAATCCCGGATCACATAGAAGGCAAGCTTGGCTACTATTCTATGGCAAACGAAACCGCGTTGACTGAAGGCACATGGAAAGCAGCCTATTCAAGCGCACAAGTGGCACTCACTGGCGCTGATCTGATCAAAGGCGGAGAAAGCTCAGCATTTGCACTTTGCCGTCCTCCCGGACACCATGCAGCGTTCGATATGTATGGCGGTTATTGCTTTTTGAACAATGCTGCAATTGCAGCTCAACATTTGCTTGATCAAGGGATGAACCGAATTGCGATTGTCGATGTGGATTTCCACCATGGCAATGGAACACAGGATATTTTCTATACACGCAGTGACGTATTGTTCGCCTCTCTGCATGGAGATCCGCGCGACGCATTTCCACACTTTTTAGGATATGCCGATGAAAGAGGGGAAGGCGCAGGCGAAGGGTTTAATCACAATTATCCGATGAAGCCTGGAACAGGTTTTGCTGAATGGCGTTCAGCGCTTAACGATGCATTTGGCAAAGTCACAGACTTCCAGCCTGATGCGCTGATTATATCTCTGGGTGTCGACACATTTGAGAATGACCCGATCAGTTTCTTTAAGTTGAAGTCCGATGATTTTACGACTTATGGAGCAGATATCGCCGCACTAGATTTGCCGACGCTTTTTGTCATGGAAGGTGGTTACGATATCGATGAAATAGGAATTAACACGATCAATGTTCTGCAGGGGTTTGATGCCAAGCGTGGCACTTCCTGAAACGCAATAGATGGATTGAAGACATGAACAAACTTACGACTGATGAAATCCTAACAAAGGATGCCCACCTTATTCAATCCTTTGCCAATTTGGATGGACTAAAACAAGCAGATGCCCGAACTGCAATCGTCAGCGCAGAAGGAGCATACGTCACAGATAGTGAAGGCAATCAACTGATTGATGGGATCGGTGGATTGTGGTGTGTGAACGTCGGGCATGGTCGACGGGAAATTATTGACGCAATCACCACGCAATTAAAAACTCTCGACTACTATTCAACCTTCTATAACTTCACTCATCCTTCTGCAGCAAAACTGTCTGAAAAAATTGCTGAACTCGCACCCGGAAATCTCAATCGTGTGCACTTTTCGAATTCCGGATCTGTCGCGAATGACAGCTCAATTAGGATGCTGCATCATTACAACAACCGCTTGGGTAGGCCCAACAAGAAGAAGATCCTGTCGAGAATTGGCGCGTATCACGGCTCGACGCATCTTGCCATGGCAATGACAACACCAGCCTATTCTGATGGGTGGGACACCGCCGCCGAAGGACTTGTTCATCATCTACGTTCGCCCTATGCCTATCGTGAAGCTGAAGGCATGAGTGACGCTGAATTTCTCGACGTGTTAGCTGAAGACATGTTGACATCTATCCACAATATTGGCGCCGAAAATATCTGTGCCTTCATTGCGGAACCCATCATGGGTGCGGGTGGCATTCTCGTTGCACCGGATGGATACCATAAGCGGATGCGGGAAATCACCGCTGAGCATGATATCAAGTATATCGCTGATGAAGTGGTGACCGCGTTCGGACGGTTGGGCCACATGTTTGCGTCCGAAGATGCTTACGGCATGGTGCCCGATATCATCAATACGGCGAAAGGATTGACATCCGGATATCAACCTTTGGCGGCGACAATCATTTCCGATGAAATTTATGAGGTAATTTCAGAGCCAGGCGCAATGTTTTTACATGGGATGACCTATTCGGGTCATCCGGCCGCAGCAGCTGCCGCACTCGCAAATATCGAAATTCTGGAGCGCGAGGAAATTCCTCAAAGAGTTCAAACAACGGGCAAAATTTTCGAGAACGCACTCCATGATTTGAAAGATTTGGACATTGTTGGTGATGTACGAGGAAGCCATTTCATGATGGGCGTGGAGTTTGTCGAGAACAAAGTCACCAAGGAGCCGTTTGCTGAAGAGAAGAATATCGGCCTACTGATAGCCAAGGCCGCACAGAAAAGAGGACTGATTGGCAGACCTCTTGGAAACATTCTAATCTTGTCGCCGACCTTGATTATGGATGAAGCAATGATCAGCACCGTTGAGGGTATATTGCGCGAAAGCATCACCGAAGTGGGCAAAGAATTGCGCGCGTAGTACGCCTTTGACAAATATGAGTTTGCTTGGGAGACGGCATCGCCCAAAGCTTGTTTCAACATAGAATGCTCTAAACCCAGTTTAGAAATTTTACAGGTGTGTTGCGAAGATCGGTTCCTCCCGATTGTTCCAGTCATCTACAGTCGATCACCTGCATGCTGATGAGTGCCAGCATTGGGCTGATGGTGCGACCTCGTCCGAATGAAGGCTGCCGATGTCTTCATTGCTGGTCGTATCGAGGAACTTTCATCGATCATCCAAAGTAAAACCAGCAAGCGCGGCGTAACTCGTGAACCGTTGGTCGGCAGACAAGCTGGTAGGCGCCATCGAGATATAGGCGCTCGCTGGATAGCGAGCAAGAAGAGATCAAGGCACTTCAAGCTTCCCACACCGCCGCTCCCATGCGTCCTTTTCCCAATCCCGAACGAGGCC
>CALLHT010000204.1 GCA_938009335.1 uncultured Rhizobiaceae group bacterium | reverse complement strand
GTCTTAAAACGTTGCACCGCGAGCACAGGGCCAAAGAGTTCTGTATCAACAATCGTCATGTCCTGGCGCGGACACTCAACAATGGTTGGTTCAAAGTAGAGACCATCACCGTCAACGCGATTTCCACCCGTCAGAACATTGCCACCTTCTTCTTTAGCCAGAGCAATTTGTTGCTCGATATGGTCCATTTGACCTTGTGTGCAAAGCGGGCCCATTTCGGTTTCATCAGCTTGCGGATCACCAATCTTGATGTTCTTTGCCACTGCAATCATTTTCTCGAGAAATTCATCAGCAATATCTTCATGCAGGTAAAGCCGGGACCCTGCTACACAGCTTTGTCCGGTTGCACCAAAAATACCCGCAACAGACCCGTTTACCGCACTTTCAATATTCGCATCATCAAACACGATGAATGGTGACTTACCGCCAAGTTCCAGCGAGACTTCAGCAAAGTTTTCCGCTGAGTTATGAATGATCTGGCGCGCAGCTGATGGCCCGCCCGTGAATGCCACACGAGCAACCTTCGGGTGCGAAGTCAGCACACGCCCACACGGATCACCAAAGCCGGAAATAATGTTGATGACACCTGCCGGAATTCCTGCTTGCTCAACCAGTTTACCGAATTCAAGCAGCGGCGTTGAAGCATGCTCGGAAGCTTTGAGAATGATCGTATTGCCTGCCGCAAGTGCCGGACCGATCTTTGTCGCACTTAGGAACATCTGAGAGTTCCACGGAACCACTGCTGCGATTACTCCAAGCGGCTCGCGTTCGGTAAACACAAACATATCCGGTTTGTCGATGGGCAGTGTATCACCATGAACTTTGTCCGCAGCACCCGCAAAGAAATGCAGATACTCTGCAATGTAAGTTGCTTGCCAGGCCGTCTCTTTGAACATCTTGCCGGTGTCTTGCGTTTCGATGCGACCAAGATGCTCGGAGTTTTCTGCAAGCAGATCGCCCAATCGATGCAAGCACTTTCCACGCTGAGTTGGGGTCATCGCACCCCATTCGCCGTTGAGTGCTGCCTCTGCCGCCTCAACCGCTGCATTCACATCTGCTTCCGTAGCTGCCGGAATGCGAGCCCAAACCTCACCTGTTGCAGGATTAACACTGTCGAATGTAGCGCCATCAGAAGCTGCAACCCATTCGCCACCGATCAGCATTTTGAAATCTTGAATGTCACCCATGATCTACTCCCTATTCGGCTGCCTGCGTGAACTTGGAAAGCCAGTGATAGTTCCCGTCAAAATAGTTCAGAGGATTCTGATCACCTTTCGTGCAAGAAATCACCTTCCCCAAAATCACATGATGTGTACCGGATGGAATTGAGTTCTCGATCTCACAATTGAAAACCGTAGCGCCCTCAACTTGAGGAACAGCATCAACAACTTCCAGACCTTCAAAGCGACTTTCCAACTCAGCATCGTGTCTTCCGGCGAAACGGTCCGCAAGATGTTGCGCGTTTTCCGGCAAAACAGTCACCGAGAAAGTCTTGTTAGACGTAACGGTTCGAAAGATTTCTGATCCTTCATTCAGACACACCAAAACCATTGGCGGATCTGCTGAAACGGAGCAAAACGCAGATACGGTTGCGCCATGCAATCCCGCAGGTCCGTTGGTTGTTACAAGGGTCACGCTGTGCGCGACTGTGCGCATAGCGGAGATGAAATCATCACGGTTTGTCATGTTGGGCATGCACCTTCGTGTGTGTTTGGTTGACGTGAAACTAAAAGCAAAGTACTCTTTTGAAAATCGAATAATTTTGCATATTTAATTCGAAATATCCGAATTTTGGATTTCCAAATGAACCTGCATGAATTACGAACCTTTCTGGCGATTGTCGAGTGCGGGAGCCTTGTGAAAGCCTCTGAGCAGTTGAACGTCACACAATCAACTGTGACCGCACGCCTAAAAGGTCTTGAAGAAGAGATCGGCCAAACGCTCATCATACGACAAAAATCAGGAGCCATTGCCACGCCTGCCGGTCAGCGATTGCAACGATATGCGCAAACCATTTCGGAGCTTTGGCGACAGGCGCAGCAAGAAACGTCTCTGCCTGATGCACTGAGCAGCGTCTGCAATATTGGTTGCGAGCCAGACCTTTGGCCTGGCTTTGGAGACCGCATATTGGAATACATCAAGCAGAATGTGCCGAACGTTGCTATTTCAGTCTGGCAAGGCACACAATCGGATTTGTCCGGCTGGTTGCAGGATGGATTAATTGATGTGGCGATTGGCTACGCGGCAAGCTCTACACAGAAACAGGACATTATTCCCGCACTTGTGGATCAGCTAGTACTTGTCTCAACTTTACCGGACAGCCCTATCAAATTCGATCCAAACTATATCTATGTGGAATCTGGCGAAGAGTTTGGCCGACAACACGCTGCAGCCTATGCAGATGCAAATATCGCGCAAATGAGTTTCGGCTCCGCCGTCATGGCGCTGGATTACATGTCAAAATCAGACGGCACAGCCTACCTGCCAAAGCGTATCATCGAGACACAGCTAGCAGAAGGCATCTTTCACCAACTGATAGAAGCACCTGTGTTTGAGCGACGCTCTTACATTGTCGTCAATCAAACAGCCAGATCATCCTGGCCTTGGTTTGATGACTGCATCGCCTCCCTGCTAGACTTGCACAAATAATCACAGGCATCATCATGAAACATCAATTCCAGCAGGACCCTC
>CALLHT010000203.1 GCA_938009335.1 uncultured Rhizobiaceae group bacterium | reverse complement strand
TGGGCAATTGTGGGGCGCTTAATGCCTTTGGCCTTTGCTGCAACCTTCTCTCTATCAGGTGCGGTGGGGCCAATCCTAAGCCAGAACCTCGGTGCTGGGAAACTCGATCGGGTTTATTCAACCATGCGTGACAGTCTGATCTTTGCGCTTGTGTATTGCATCATCATGTGGGCGCTCCTCGCTGTTTCCTGGCAATGGATTGTCTATGCGTTCAGTGCGGAAAATGATTCAGCGCAGCTCATCCGCTTCTTCTGTTTGTTCGTTGCGGGCAGCTTCATTTTTAATGGAGCGCTGTTTGTGGCCAATGCCGCGTTTAACAATCTTGGTTTCCCTATTTATTCAACCGTTTTCAATTGGGGCAGGGCGACACTCGGTATTATCCCGTTCGTTTGGTATGGCAAACAATGGGGCCCTGAGGGCGTCTTAGCTGGATGGGGACTGGGCGGAGTGATTTTCGGGATCGTTTCGGTGATTGTATGTTTTAAGGCAATTCGATCTTTGCCGCACAAAACAACAGAGCTTCCGGAAGCTGTGCCAACTATTCCCACGGCAAACTCGCCCTTTACATCAGGGCGGGGTGCTTCGTGACAAAAATGACCGCAGCCTAGAAATTATCCCGACAGGAGGCTTCTACATCAATGTAGGCTTCCTGTTTGTCGACGCTCCAGTATTTCAGCTCATCCAACGGAATAGGTTTGCCAGTCACAGCACAAGTCACAAACGCACCTGCAGACAATACCTGAAAGTCTGCATCAAGGTATTTGACGCGCGCTGCTGCTGATCCTGGTCCTTCAAAACGATTCATCATGGCTCCCTAGAGATGAATGTCAGATTTCTACCTACCAAATAGGCGTTCTATGTCCTTAAGGTCAAGTTCTATGAACGTAGGACGGCCATGATTGCATTGCCCGGAATTGGGCGTTGTTTCGATTTGCCGCAAAAGCGCATTCATCTCCGGTGCTTTCAAAATTCGCCCTGAGCGGACGGAACCATGGCATGCCATGGTCGCAGCGACATGCTCAAGCTTTTCCTGCAAACCGTCGGCAGAACCCCATTCGGCTACTTCATCTGCCAGATCTCGCAGCAATTGTTGGACATCTGTTTCACCCAGCATGGCAGGTGTGCCGCGCACGGCAATTGCGCCCGGCCCAAAGGCCTCAAGTTCGAGGCCCAGTTTTTCAAACCCTTCAGAATGAGAAGCTAAGCGGTTTACGTCCTCTTCTGGCAAATCAACAATCTCAGGCACTAAAAGAAGTTGGCTCGGCAAACCATCGCGCATGCCTGCTTTCAGTTTTTCATAGACAATTCTTTCATGTGCTGCGTGCTGGTCTACGATCACCAGGCCTTTTTCAGTTTGGGCCACAATGTAATTCTCATGCACTTGCGCCCTGGCACTGCCCAGTGGGTAGTCGGTTAGGCTTTCATGATTTTCGGCAACGGTTTCAACCTGTCCGCTGGGTTGGAAATCGTTTTGATAGTTGCTTTGGCTTTCCGCTAAGCCACTGAAATTTGCTTCAGCTTGCTTTTCATTCAGGGGTCTTGCCCAATCCGAAAATCCGGTCTGTTGCTCAGGTCTCCAATTGGATCTTTGTTCAGGACGAAATGCGTCCATCATTGCATCAGCACCGGCGCGGCTGGTAAGTGGGCCTTGTTCTGACAAAGCCTGTTTAAGCGCGCCGACAATCAAACCTCGAACAAGTCCCGGATCACGAAACCGCACATCCGCTTTTGCCGGATGGACGTTGACATCGACCAGATACGGATCGAGATCGAGAAAAAGTGCAAGGGTCGGGTGACGGCCTGAAGGTAGATGATCCATATACGCACCGCGGACTGCACCAAGTAACGCCTTGTCTCTCACCGGCCTGCCATTGACAAAGAAATATTGTGCAAGCGCATTGCCGCGATGAAACGTTGGCACGCTTGCTAGACCGGAAAGACTTACCCCTTCGCGGCCTGCGTCGACCTCAATCGCATTTTCGCGAAACGCCTTACCTAAGACCTGCTCAAGCCGGCCATTGATATCGGTTGCGGCATATTCAAGCGTTGAACGATCGCCGCCTGAAATGGAAAAACGCACTGCAGGAAAAGCCAGTGCCATGCGCTTGAACACGTCCGTGATCGCATTCGTTTCAGCCTGATCGGACTTTAAAAATTTTAACCTTGCAGGTGTTGCGTAAAAGAGATCCGAAACCTCTACAACGGTACCTCGCGATAAGGCTGCTGGCGTGGGCCCTTCAACCCGCCCGCCATGAACAGTGATCTTCCAAGCATTCTGATCCTCTTCACGCCGAGAAGTGATTGAAAGTCTTGAGACGGAACCAATTGAAGGTAGCGCTTCGCCGCGAAACCCCAAACTGCGAATATCCATCAAGTCATCCGTTAGTTTTGAGGTGCAATGCCGCTCTACAGCAAGTGTTAGATCTTCCGGCGTCATGCCGTGCCCATTGTCGCTGACACGCATCAGCGTCTTGCCGCCATTGGCTGTTGTCACCTCAATGCGGTCTGCACCCGCATCAATGGCGTTTTCAACCAATTCCTTGATGACACTGGCAGGCCGCTCGATGACTTCGCCCGCTGCAATCTGGTTTACCACCGTTTCATTGAGGCGGATCACTGTAGCTTGATGTTCAGCGTGTTGTTTTGCGGTGTTTTCCATCGTGTGAGTATCGTTGATTTCTGGGGAAAACGAAATTCCCAAGCTCCAGCAGTCACAGGAAATTCAGGCAAGATGGTGCCAATTCTGAACAAAATGGTTTGACCACCCTTGCACTGACCTAACTTTCCGCTACTTTGGCGGTCAGTTAGGAAATTGTGCGATGCACAAAAATGGAGATGTTGATGCTAGCGATATCAGAAGAGTTCAAAATTCAATCCAACATTATTGCAGGCGAGTGGGTGGGCTCTGACTCTGGCAAGACGTTTGATGTGACAAACCCAGCAACAGGTGAAGTAATCGGAACCGTTCCGGAATGCGGGGCAGATGAAACCAAGCGCGCAATTGATGCAGCGGAAGTGGCTTTCAAATCGTTCAAGAAGACTACACCAAAAGAACGCGCTGAAATGTTGCACCGCCTTCATGATGTCATCATGGAAAATCAGGAGGCGCTTGCAAACCTTCTTTCCGCTGAACAAGGGAAGCCATTGTTTGAGGCGCGCGGCGAAGTGGGCATGTCTGCAGCTTATGTGCGTTGGTATGCAGAAGAAGCACGCCGCGTTTATGGTGATGTGGTTGGTTCTCCTTGGGCAGATCGTCGGATTCTCGTGACCCGTGAGCCAATTGGCGTTGTATCCTGCATCACACCGTGGAACTTCCCGTCTTCCATGCTTGCGCGTAAAATCGGACCTGCGATTGCGGCAGGCTGTACGGTCGTTTGTAAACCAGCCGAAGCGACGCCATATTCTGGTCTTGCTTGGGGTAAACTTGCTGAGATGGCAGGCATTCCTTCCGGCGTTGTAAACATCGTGACGGGCGATCCGGTTGCCATTGGTGGCGAACTCACAAGCCATCCTGCAGTGCGCAAGGTGACCTTCACGGGTTCAACGCGCGTGGGCAAGCTCATACTGCAGCAATGTGCTGAATCCGTTAAAAAATGCTCCATGGAATTGGGCGGCAATGCGCCATTCCTCGTCTTCGATGATGCTGACGTTGATCGCGCTGTTGAAGGAGCCATTGCTGCGAAATATCGTAACTCGGGCCAAACCTGTGTGTGTACGAACCGTTTCCTTGCGCAAGCAGGTATCTATGATCAGTTTGTCGAGAAACTGGTTGCTGCAACCTCTGCTTTGAAAGTCGGTCAATACACGGAAGAGGGCGTTCAGCAAGGCCCGCTAATCAACATGGCAGCTGTCGAAAAATGCGAAACCTTTGTGGCTGATGCAAAAGAAAATGGTGGAGCCATTGCAACGGGTGGTGCGCGTCACGCGTTAGGTGGGAACTTCTTTGAGCCGACAGTCATTACTAACGCGAACGAGAACATGCTGTTCTCACGCGATGAAATCTTTGGTCCGGTTGCTCCGGTCTATAAGTTCGAAACGGAAGAAGAAGCGCTCGAAATGGCAAACGCCACGCGCTACGGCCTTGCTGCTTATTTCTATACGCAAGATCTCGGTCGCACATATCGTGTGATGGAAGGTCTTGAATATGGCCTTGTCGGCGTGAATGAGGGTGTGATTACAACCGTCGAGGCACCATTTGGCGGCTTTAAAGAGTCAGGCCTTGGCAAAGAGGGCGGCTATCAGGGCATCGAGGATTATGTTGAATCCAAATATGTTTGTGTCGGTGGTCTCGGTCTCTAAGCAAAGACGGCAAAACTGCAGCGTTAAAATTTCGGCCTCTCATCCCTCTTTCTGGTGGATGAGGGGCTTTTGTGTATTCATAAGCCAATTACCCCCTTCCCAAGTTTGAAAGTGCGTGGTATCGACAATCGTCAATCCAAAGACTGAATTTCGTTTTATTTGATCAGTCAGACTACTAACCTTTAAAATGGGATTGGCACTCGCCAAGCAGAATATGAGCAAGATTATTACCTCAGGCACTGGGGAAATTGCACTTACCTTTGATGATGTACTTTTGCAGCCGGGGCACTCTGAAGTGATGCCGGGGCAGGTCAGCATCGCCACATCGCTTGCCAATGGCATTGATCTCAATATGCCCATTCTTTCTGCCGCGATGGATACGGTCACTGAATCGCGCATGGCGATTGCCATGGCGCAAGCAGGCGGTATGGGCGTTATTCACCGCAACCTAGAACCCATACTTCAGGCAGAAGAAGTTCGTCAGGTTAAGAAGTTTGAATCCGGTATGGTCGTCAATCCGCTGACAATTGGTCCGGAAGCTACGCTCAAAGATGCGAAAGACCTGATGCGCGCTCACAATATCTCCGGTGTTCCCGTTGTTGAGAATGGTGAGAAGGGTGGGCATGTCACCGGCAAACTCGTCGGTATCCTGACCAACCGCGATGTTCGCTTTGCTTCAAATCCAGAGCAAAAAGTCTATGAGCTAATGACACGGGATAATCTCGTAACGGTTAAAGAAGGCGTTGATCAGCAAGAAGCAAAGCGATTGCTGCATACGAACCGCATCGAGAAACTTCTTGTAGTGGATGATGAAGGTCAATGCGTTGGCCTGATCACGGTAAAAGATATTGAGAAATCGAAACTTAACCCAAGCGCTACCAAAGATGATCAAGGTCGTCTTCGCGTGGCGGCCGCAACGACGGTAGGCGATGACGGATTCGAGCGTGCGGAACGGTTGATTGATGCAGGCGTTGATATGCTGGTGGTGGATACCGCGCACGGCCATTCGCAAAAGGTTCTTGATGCAGTTGCAAAAGTCAAAAAGCTTTCCAACTCAGTAAAAATTCTTGCCGGCAATGTGGCAACGGGTGACGGCACAAAAGCGCTGATTGATGCGGGCGCAGATGCGGTGAAAGTCGGCATTGGTCCGGGCTCCATTTGCACAACACGTATTGTGGCTGGTGTGGGCGTACCCCAACTCTCCGCAATTTTCTCAGCTGTAGAAGAAGCGCAAAAAGCAAATATTCCAGTCGTGGCAGATGGTGGCATTAAGTTCTCCGGCGATATTGCCAAGGCCATTGCGGCAGGCGCTTCGGTTGTGATGGTAGGGTCTCTTCTTGCTGGCACAGATGAAAGTCCGGGTGAAGTTTATCTGCATCAGGGGCGCTCTTATAAGTCCTATCGCGGGATGGGGTCCGTGGGGGCGATGGCGCGCGGATCGGCCGATCGCTATTTCCAGGCAGAAGTAACCGATAGTTTGAAATTGGTTCCGGAAGGCGTTGAGGGCCAAGTTCCTTACAAAGGGCCGGTTTCAAGCGTGGTGCACCAACTTTCCGGTGGTCTAAAAGCTGCGATGGGGTATGTTGGTGGCCATGATCTGAAGGACTATCAGGATAAAGCAACGTTTGTTCGGATTTCCGGCGCAGGCCTGCGCGAAAGCCATGCGCATGATGTGGCGATCACACGCGAAAGCCCGAACTATCATAGGACAACCTAATCATGGACTTTATAACTTCTCTTTGGACAGCAGCACCGGTATTAAAAACTCAGCTAACCGTTCTGGCGATACTGCTGCAAATCGTAATTACGATCTGGTGTTATATGCAGATGAGCAAGGCGCGGGTGGGCGCTGCAAAGGCTGGAACTGTATCTCCTGAAATCTACAAAGCTGTGGGTGACGCAGAACCGGAAGAAATTCGGGTTTATACGCGCCTTGTAGCAAATCAGTTTGAGTCACCAGTTCTCTTCTATGTCATCATACTGACAGGACTAGCAATTGGCGTCACAAGCTGGATAACGGTTGTTCTGGCGCTTCTATATGTGTTCTTCCGTTTAAGTCACGCGAAAGAAATGGCTGGCGAACATAATGTGCTGCGCCGTCGCAAGATTTTCATTCAATCGATCAGAGTGTTGATGCTGCTTATCCTTGAGCTCGCAATCTCGACCGTCTTTATGATCGGCGCATAAGGCACTATTATGAGATTAGGCGGGCGTCTGGAAGCTGCGGCGGAAATTCTTGCCGACATTGAGAAACGAAAACGCCCGGCAGCCGACGCGCTGAAAGACTGGGGGCTTTCGCATCGTTTTGCGGGATCAGGAGACCGGGCAGGAATTGGCAATTTAGTCTATGACATCCTTCGTCAGAAATTATCTTTGGGTTTTCTAGCTGACGGCGATAAGCCGCTAGAACTTGGCTATGCGCTTTTGTTTCGACGCTGGGGATTTGATGCCGAGAAACTGAAAGCAGATTTTGCGGAAGATAAGTTTGCGCCTGAATTTCCGATTGATGACGCTGCAAAGGCAATCATGTCACGCAATCTGAAGGAAGCAGAAGAGTTCGTGCAAGCTGATCTACCGGAATGGGTGGTGCCAAGTTTTGAAGCAAATTTCTCTGAGGACTGGATCGCGGAAGCATCTGCGTTTTCTAAACGCCCACCGTTAGACATTCGCGTAAATACGCTCAAGTCGACGCGGGAAAAAATCCTCAAGCAGTTGAGCAAGACTGGCGCAAAGAACACAGCGATCGCGCGTCATGGATTGCGTATTGTTTCCGATAAACCGTTTGCGCGACAACCCAATGTACAGGCCGAAGAAGCCTTCCAGAAAGGTCGCTTTGAAATTCAGGATCAGGGCAGCCAGATTGTCTCCGACCTTATCTTCGCCCGTGCCGGTGAGACCATTCTCGATTTTTGTGCGGGCGCGGGTGGCAAAAGCTTGGCACTTTCAGCAAGTATGGAAAACAAGGGTCAAATCCATGCCTATGATATCGATAAATCAAGGCTTGCGCCAATTCATGATCGTTTGAAGCGTGCAGGTACCCGAAATGTACAAGTGCATTCACCAGGTTCCGATTTGGGCGCTTTAGCGGGCAAAATGGATAAAGTCGTCGTGGATGCGCCATGCACAGGAACAGGGACCTGGCGCCGGAGACCGGATGCAAAATGGCGGCTTGATCAAAAGAACCTTGAAGAGCGGCTACAGCAACAAGAGGAAGTCTTGAGCGAAGCCGCACCCTTCGTGCGTCCCGGCGGTCATTTGATTTACATTACGTGCTCAGTTTTGCCGGAGGAAAACGAAAATCAGGTCTATGCATTTACCGAAGACAATCCGGAGTTTGAGCTGGTTTCAGCAGGTGAGGTTTGGGAAGATCTTTATGGTTACGACAAGCCCGCGCCCTGGTCGTCTGACATGAAGACGGTAACACTCACCCCGGCCTCGACTGCCACAGATGGTTTCTTCTTTGCAGTGATGGAACGCAAACCGGGATAGTCATTTTATTCCGAAGTGTGCAATAAGTCACATTCCGAACACTAATCGTTTGCAACAATAGAATTAATCCACACTAGGCTGACATCTTAAACTCATGGACGCGTTTTTAACCGAATTCTGGTCGGATTTCTCTCGACCTGAAAATTTCGTAGGGCATTTTGCCTATGTTCTTCTGATCATCTCGATGATGATGCGGAACATGAACTGGCTGCGCTTTTTCGCAATCATGGCTGGGTCTATCTCGGCGGTTTTCTATTATACCATTGGTGACTTCGTCTCCATGTTCTGGGAGAGCATGTTTACGCTGGTGAACCTTGCTCAATTCGTCATTCTGCAAATTGAGAACCGCCGTGGAAAGTTCTCGGATGACGAGGCGATGTTTATCGAAACGTGTCTTTCCGGTGTTGAACGTGCTTATGCTCGTCGCTTAGTAAAACTGGGTGCTTGGACTGAAGTGCAGGACGATGTGCAACTGTTCGAGGAGAACACTTGTCCTAACCACCTCATGTTCATTGTATCCGGCAATGCAAATGTAAGCCGGGATGGGAAGAAAATTGGTACGGTGACCCGTGGAGATTTTCTGGGTGAGATGAGTTACCTCACAGGCAAGAAAGCAACCGCAACCGTGGTGACCAGCGAGCCGACACGCTACCTCGCGTTTGAACGAGGCGTACTACAAGCGCATTTGGAAAAAAGCCCTGAAGTGCGTCATGCGCTTGAGGCAAGTTTCAACCGCAACCTTGTGTCAAAACTGGTCAGCACAAACGAGCAAAGTGTGGGTGGTGTTACGGCCTAGCGGGATAGGCATTGCACGATGGCTCGACTCGCTTTAAATGCTGTCCATGACTTCTCCATCTGACACCATTCTGATCATCGATTTCGGTTCACAGGTTACCCAGCTTATTGCGCGTCGGGTTCGCGAAGCTGGCGTTTATTGCGAAATCATTCCTTTTAATTCCGCATCTGATGCGTTCAAACGCATGAACCCGAAAGCGGTTATTCTTTCCGGTGGGCCGGGCTCAGTGCCTGAAGCAGGAAGCCCGCGCGCACCGCAAGAAGTGTTTGATGCAGGACTGCCGATTTTAGGCATTTGCTACGGTCAGCAGACGATGTCAGACCAGCTTGGCGGAAAAGTAGAGAGTGGCCATCACCGCGAATTTGGTGCAGCCGATGTAGAAGTGCATAAGGCAAGCCCTCTGTTCGAAGGCATTTGGGAAGTAGGGCAGAAGTATCCGGTCTGGATGTCGCACGGAGACCGTGTCACGCAATTGCCGGCTGGTTTCGAAGTGATTGCCACATCGCCCAACGCGCCATGCGCAGTGGCAGTTGATGAAGCGCG
>CALLHT010000202.1 GCA_938009335.1 uncultured Rhizobiaceae group bacterium | reverse complement strand
GGAATTTTTCCGCCAAGCACAATACCTGCCGCACAACCGCCACCCAGATACACCAGTGATTTGAAGACAGCATTGCCAGATACGATATCAGGAACAATGATCGCGTCCGCTTTCCCGGCGACAGGGTCATCGCCCAATCCTTTGGTCTCTGCCGAAGCTTGCGAGACGATCAGGTCCATCGCAAGCGGTCCACGTACATCTGATGTGGTAACGTTGTCTTTCGCCCATTCCGCGAGTTCAGCAGCTTCCATAGAGGATGGAACTGATGGAATGGCTGATTCAGTTGCAGAGAGGATAGCAATCTTCGGGCGTTCAATGCCGCAGCGACGCGCAAGATCATCGACGGATACGATGGCCGACTGGCGGGTTTTGAGATCGGGCGTCACGTTCACTGCGCCATCGCACACAATCAGCGGGCGTTGTTCCACCGAGTCCGTGATGTAGAACACATGCACCAGACGATTGCTCGTGCGGATGCCGGTGTCTTTCTTGATTAGCGCACCCATAAAGGCGTCTGTATGAAGGTTGCCCTTCATGATCACGTCAACTTCGCCACGGTTTCCAAGCAACGCGCCTTCTAGGGCTGCTTCCGCTTCGCCGTTTGTGTCAACGATCTGGAAATTCGAAATATCCCATTCAAGCTTATCAGCTTCGGCTTGGATATCCGCCGCTTCTCCCACAAAGACAGGCTCCATGATGCCTTCTTCAACAGCAGATTTCGCCGCCTGCATGGGGAGGGAGCTACCTGCGCGAACAATAGCTGTGCGCGCAGGTGTATTCTTTTTGGCCAGTGTCAGCAAATGGTCCGGGCAGACCGGATCATGCTTAGAAAGAAACGGATTTGCTGACATCTGGTTTAACCTTTCGCTTATGCAGCACCCTGTTGTGGGCGCATATCTGAAGCGTCAATACCTGCAACAGATACTGGCTTCTTCATAGCGTCACGACGGAATGGCTCGCCCAGTTCCTGGTTCAGCACAACTTCGATGAAGGTTGTTTCGTTACGCTTCATCTGACCTTCAACCGCATCAGCAAGTGCTGCAGTCAATTCGTCCATGGTGCGAACTTGAACGCCTTTCAGGCCACAACCGTCAGCGATTTTCGCGTACTCAACGCCAAGGTTAAGCTCTGTACCCACGAAGTTATCATCGAACCAAAGTGTGGTGTTACGCTTTTCAGCACCCCACTGGTAGTTGCGGAAGATAACCATCGTGATTGGTGGCCAGTCGTTACGACCAACAGCAGTCATCTCGTTCATGGAGATGCCGAATGCACCGTCACCAGCGAAACCAACAACCGGTGTATCCGGACATGCGATTTTCGCACCACAGATTGCCGGAAGACCGTAGCCACAAGGACCGAACAGACCTGGAGCAAGGTACTTACGACCTGCTTCAAATGTTGGGTATGCGTTACCGATCGCGCAGTTATTGCCGATGTCAGAAGAGATGATCGCTTCTTTTGGCAAAGATGCCTGGATTGCGCGCCAAGCCATGCGTGGTGACATGCGATCTGGTTCACGCTCACGTGCACGCTCGTTCCACGATGTGCCCGGATCGTCATCTTCGTGGTCCATGGATGAAAGAAGCTGTAGCCAAGCAGATTTTGTCTGGTGGATCAAAGCTTCACGGTCTGCACGGCCATCATCGCCTGCAGTTGGTGAAAGTTTAGCAAGGATCTGCTCAGCAACCATCTTCGCATCACCTTGGATCCCGACAGAAACTTTCTTAGTCAGACCGATACGGTCTGAGTTCATGTCCACCTGGATGATCTTCGCGTCTTTTGGCCAGTAGTCGATGCCGTAGCCGGGAAGTGTTGAGAACGGGTTGAGGCGTGTGCCTAGTGCAAGGACAACGTCAGCCTTTGCAATCAATTCCATCGCAGCTTTTGAACCGTTATAGCCAAGTGGGCCAACGGAAAGCGGGTGTGAGCCAGGGAACGCATCATTGTGCTGATAACCACAGCAAACAGGCGATGAAAGACGTTCAGCCAGGTCTTTTGACGCTTCGATAGCGCCACCGATAACAACGCCAGCACCGTTCAGGATAACCGGGAATTTTGCTTCTGAAAGAAGTTTAGCAGCTTCTTCGATTGCTGTCTCACCACCGCGAGGATGCTCAAGACGTACGATCTGTGGAAGCTCGATGTCGATGACCTGTGTCCAGTAGTCGCGAGGAACGTTGATTTGTGCAGGAGCACAGCCACGCCATGCTTTCTCGATCACGCGGTTTAGAACTTCGGCCATACGTGATGGGTCGCGAACTTCTTCTTGATAGCAAACCATGTCTTCGAACAATTTCATTTGCTCGATTTCCTGGAAGCCGCCTTGACCGATTGTCTTGTTCGCAGCCTGAGGCGTTACGAGTAGAAGCGGCGTGTGGTTCCAGTACGCGGTTTTAACCGGTGTCACGAAGTTGGTGATACCCGGACCGTTTTGCGCAACCATCATAGACATTTTGCCAGAGGCACGCGTAAAGCCGTCAGCCATCATGCCGCCTGATGTTTCATGGGCACAATCCCAGAACTTGATCCCTGCCTGTGGGAATAGATCAGAAATTGGCATCATCGCAGAGCCGATAATACCAAAAGCATGCTCAATACCATGCATTTGTAGCACTTTTACAAATGCTTCTTCCGTGGTCATCTTCATGGGAAGCGTCCTCTTCAAATGTCTATGTTTCAGAAATAAATGGGAAAACAAGTCCCATTATTGCCGCCGATTAGAATGTGTGCAGGCTCTTAACACTAGGTCCAGATACTAGGTAGCTTGGTGCCAAGCGCGTGCCCATAACACTTTATATAAGCGATTATGAGAGTTCGGCAATCGTTTCGGCGATCAGGGCAATGCCTGCTTCAATCCTTGACGAGTCAATGGATGAGTAAGCAATCCGGAAACAGTTGGAAGGCGCATCGGTCCTGCCAAAGAAGCTTGAACCCCTATCAATCAGAACGCTTTTTTCTGAAAGTACTGTGGCGAGATGATCAGAATTCATGGTTTCCGGCCCAGTAATCCAGAAGCTTGTTCCGCCGAATTTGGCAGCTGAAGAATCGACAAGCCCATGTTTTTCAAGGGCTGCAGACATCACGTTGCGTCTTTCAGAATAACTGCGCTTTAGTTTACGCATCTGAGCGCCATAGTGCCCCAGCGCCATAAAATAAGCAGCTGTGCGTTGACTGTGTCCTGGGGGATGTCTGAACATCAAGTGGCGGAGTTTACGGGCTTCATCAATCAAAGCATCCGGGCCGGCAAGGTATCCAAGCCTCAAGCCTGGGAAGAGCGACTTTGAGAAACTTCCGATGTAAACCACTCGCGCTTTTTCATCCATGGATTTGAGTGCGGGCGAGGGGGAGCCGAGAAAGTTCATCTCAAACTCGTAATCATCTTCAATGATGACGAAATCATATTTCTCGGCAAGGCGAAGCAATTCTTTGCGTCGCTCAACCGGCATAGTCACCGTCGTGGGCGATTGGTGGCTAGGCGTCACAAACACCACATCACAGAGAGCGAGCTTTTCTTCGTCGAGAACCAGACCGTGTTCGTCCACATCAAAGAACTCGATTTTCTCGGTTCGGGTTTTGATGATGTTTCTGAAATCCGGGTAACAAGGGTCTTCCAGCCCAACGACCGTATTCGGGCCAATCATCAATTCAGCTACCAAGAAGAGGGCATTCTGCGCGCCGAGCGTTACCAGCACATGCTCCGGCACTTTATAAATGCCGCGCTGGGGTAGACTATGACTGGCAATGTAGTTGACCAACATCGGATCATCGTTGAGGCCAAAATCTCCCGCCAAAGCGCCAAAATCTCTGGCACCAAGCGCCTGTCTTGCGCAATCGCGCCATTCGGAATGACTGAAGAGATTAAAATCGGCCTGCCCATACACAAACGGATATTCATATTCGCGCCAGTTCAGCGGCTTATCCACTACTTTCATGCCCCTAGATGGCGTCCGGATACGATGCGCCCACTCAATCTTTTCCTGTGTAGGTTTGGTGGATTGGGTAAAGCCCAACGGATTTACTGGTGCGTCTTCATTGACCACATACCCTGATCGGGGTTTTGGCGTGAGATAACCATCATCTGCCAGAGCTTGGTAGGCAAGTGTAACCGTGTTGCGGGCAACTTTAAGGTGTTTGGAAAGCGCTCTGCTAGACGGCAGGCGTTCGCCCGGAGCCAAAGCGCGGCTCATGATCGCGTTTACAACCTTTTCACGCAGCTGCGCTTGCAGGCTGGCAGGCAGGCTTGTATCTAGCTCAAACAGGATTTCCTTCATGGGTTTTAGTCGTACAAACGCGCTGGCACCATGTAAAGGGGGTTTTGGAACTATTTGGCACCACTTCCGGGTTCTAGGGTTAACGCTGTCCTTGGAGGGGCTTTGCAGAGAACGACCTGCTGGAGGAATTTATTGGCAGATAAACGCTTTCAACCTGTTTCCGGGATGGAACTTCCGCGGTTTGCGGGCGTTCCGACATTTATGCGTTTGCCAAACGTCGCAAAGGGCGACGAGCTTTATTCTCTTACCGAAATCGGGTTTGTAGGCATTCCTTGGGATGGCGGCACCACAAATCGTCCCGGTGCACGGCATGGCCCACGTCAGGTACGTGACTATTCAACCATGATCCGTTCCACTCATCCGGTGAGCTGGGTTAATCCGTTCGAATTGTGCAACTGCTCTGATCTCGGCGATGTGTCGCCCAACCCCTCAGGTCTTGAAGACACGTTAGAGCGGGTGAAAACCTATTATAAACAGATAAAAGCAGACAACATCACGCCGATTTCTGTGGGCGGTGACCACCTCACAAGCCTGCCGGTTCTGCGTGGACTGGCAGATAAATCTGCCCCCTTATCGATGATCCACTTCGATGCGCATACGGACTTGTTTGCCGGGTACTTTGGAGGAACCAAATATACCCACGGAACGCCATTCCGCTGTGCAATTGAGGAAGGTTTGCTGGATCCCAAGCGCGTGGTGCAAATCGGCATACGCGGCACCATGTATGATGGCGATGACATCAAATGGGGCCGGGAGCGTGGGGTGACTATCATCACGATTGATGAGTGTATGGAGCGCGGTTTCAAGGACGTCATGGCTCAGGCGAGAGATATCGTTGGCGATACTGAAACGTATCTGAGTTTCGATATTGATTTCATTGATCCTGCTTTTGCGCCGGGTACAGGTACACCGGAAATCGGCGGCCCGGACACTTGGACAGCACAACAATATGTGCGCGAATTGGCTGGTGTGAACGTAATTGCGGCGGATTTGGTGGAAGTTTCGCCGCCTTTTGACCAAAGTGGCAATACATCGTGGGTTGCCGCTTCCATTTTGTTCGAAATTCTGTGTATTGTGGCTCAAGCCCGAAAAGGGTGGGAGGCATAAAAATCGGATTCTGGTTGTGCAGCGCGATCAGGGGCCAAAATATTTCCGCTGTGAATTAAAGGGAGAGATACATGAAAACTCTTAAAACTATGGTGGCAGCACTTGCAGCATCAACAGCTATGTTGGTTGCAACTGCTCCTGCTCAAGCACTGGACGAATTGACAGTTGCTTACTTCCTGGAATGGCCAACACCAAACCAGTTCGCTCAAGCTAACAAAATCTATGAAAAAGAGCTTGGTGTGAAAGTAAACTGGGTGTCTTTTGACGCTGGTACAGCTATGTCAGCTGCTATGGCTTCTGGCGATGTGCACATCTCATTCTCACAAGGTGTAACACCGTTCCTCGTAGCAACTGCTGCTGGTCAAGACCTTCAGGTTGTTGATGTGGCTGTTTCTTACTCAGACAATGACAACTGTGTTGTTCGCTCAGAGCTTGAAATCACAAAAGACAACGTTGCTGATCTTAAAGGCAAGAAAGTTGCTGTGCCACTAGGTACTGCTGCTCATTCTGGCTTCCTGGCTCAAATGAAGCATTTCGGCATTGCAGAAGCAGATCTGACAATCGTTGATATGGCGCCATCAGATTCAGCTGCTGCATTCTCACAGCCAAACACAGACCTTGCCATGGCTTGTGGTTGGGGTGGCGCGCTTCGCACAATGAAGCAACACGGTAACCCAATCATCGAAGGTGCGGAAAAAGAAGCTGTTGTCGGTAAAGTATTCGACGTGACTTCTATCCCGACTTCATTCGGTGAGGAAAACCCTGAGCTTCTTGCGAAGTTCCTGAAAGTGACTGCTGACATGAATGCGAAATACGCAAAAGATGCAGCGCCTATGATGGAATCAATTGCAAAAGCTGCTGGCATGGATGCCGAAGGTACGAAGGCTGTTATCGGCACATTTGTATTCCCTTCAGTTGAAGAGCAGCTATCTGCTAAGTGGATGGGCGGCGGCGTTCAAGAGTTCTTGGCAGCTGGTGCAAAATCACTTGAAGAAGGTGGCAAAATCAAAGCGCTTGGCGATTACAACGCACTTGTAAATGCAAGCTATCTTGAAGCGGCTTCAAAGCTTTAAGTCACCCATGTGACAATAGCGCGGCTCCGATGGGGCCGCGCTTTTCATTTCTAACGTATCAAAGGGAAGGGGACCCCATGTCCGGTCTGGTAATCGACGATGTATCCATGACCTTCGAGCTGCCTGATGGCGGTAAAGTCGAAGCGTTGAAAAACATCAATCTGAATATCAAAGAAGGCGAGCTTCTTTCGGTTCTTGGACCATCTGGGTGCGGCAAGACCACTCTTTTGAATATTGTAGCGGGCTTTCTGGCTCCCACCGCAGGTAAAATTTCCCTGAACACCGAGCTTGTCACGGGCCCAAGCCCTGAGCGTGGGATGGTGTTCCAAAAAGGCGCTCTGTTCGAATGGATGAGCGTGCGCAAAAACGTATCTTTCGGTCCTGAACTTAAAGGCATGAACAAAGCTGAGATGAAAGACAAAGTCGATCATTTGCTTGATGTTGTAGGCCTTCAGGACTTTAAAGAAAAAGCGATTTACGAGCTTTCTGGCGGTATGCAGCAGCGTGTGGCACTTGCCCGTTGTCTGGCAAACGAACCGGATGTAATTTTGATGGATGAACCGCTTGGCGCGCTAGATGCGCTTACCCGCGAAAAAATGCAAGGTCTGGTTCTCGATCTTTGGAAAGAGACCGGCAAAACCATCATTTTGATCACGCACTCGGTTGAAGAAGCATTGCTTCTTGGCGAGCGTCTATTAGTGATGGCGCCGCGCCCGGGTCGTATTCACAAGGAATATAATCTTCCTTTTGCAGAAATGGGTGTAGGACAAGACCTGCGCGAAGTGAAGAAACACAAACAGTTTGGCAAAACGCGCGATGAAATCCTCTCCATGATCTGGGAAATGGAAGAAGAAATCATGGGCCGTACAGAGAACGCGGCTTAAGGGGGCGATAATGTCAGAAAAGTTTTATGAATATTACAACGCTGTTATGCGCTGGTTAGATGTTGTTGGCGATTACATTTATTATTTTCTATGTAATAACCAATATCTGGGCAAAACATTCGTTTGTGATCCCGGCTTTATAGGTGAATTCAAATCTGCCCTATTTACAGCTTTTTTCATGATTTTTGGTATTGCTGCAATTTTTGCTGTCTATCTATTGTGCAGCTTTTTGGGGCAATTATTTGTAAAGCTGCTCAATCTAATTGGTGAGAAACTGGGCAAATATGTAAAAGACCAATCTCTATTGTTTAACATACAGAGTATCCTTGGAGTCATTCGAAAAGTATCTTTTTACGTTTTGTTGTTAACAGGCGTATTTGTTATTCTGGGTATCCCTGATACGTTTTCAGAATTCTGGGTTTCCGCCATATTCACTGGTTTTATTGTAAGTACAGCTGTTTTTGTAGTTGCAAGCTTTCTTGAATATATTTTGACAGCTGCAATAGGCGTGTCTTCTGGTTTTAATTCTTTGAAAACAGTTACGTTCGGCGATGAAAGCTCCGTTGTCGCTAACCGCGTCGCTTCCGTCCTTGGTGTGATTACAATCTTCTTCCTTTGGGGATTGGCGACGGAATCAAAACTGTTGCCATTCAGCCTTCCTGGACCTGCCAATGGTGACTATTCGTTTGAATACACCGCCAAAAACGCGGCTGGTGAAACAGACAACGCCACCGTTTCGTTTCGCATTTCCAAACAAGGTGACGAAGTTGAAAAGCTTGAAGCGCCTGCCACATCTGAAGGCTTTGCCAAAGACGATGCGGTCATGATGCTCGAGCGTCGTTCAAAAATCCTGAAAGCGCAGGACAACGACGATGGTGGCAAAGACGAAAGCTATACCATCACAGCGATCAATGGTCAGTCGATTGTGGCCGATCAAGTCGTGCAAATCGATGGTGGTGAAGTTCTCTTCACAAAGCGCGGCAGCTTCTCCATTCGCCCATCCGGCGGCATGACCATGGAGGCACTCTTTTTACCTCCTCCAGAACAAGTTTGGAACACATACAAACAGCTGAGGGCTGAGGGTTATCAAGCAGTTTCATTGTGGGAGAACGTATTCTGGTCGCTTGCACGCGTGTTTATGGGCTTCTTCCTTGGCTGCTTGTTCGGTATCCCGCTCGGTTACGCGATGGGTCTAACAGGTTGGCTTCGCGGTTGGTTTGATCCGATTGTTGAATTCATGCGTCCTGTGCCGCCATTGGCCTTGATCCCGCTTGTGATCATCTGGTTCGGTATTGGGGAGCAGGGCAAGGTTTCACTGCTCTTCCTTGCAGCATTGTGGATCATGACCATTGCAGCGCGGTCTGGTGTTTCCGGCGTGAACATCTCTAAA
>CALLHT010000201.1 GCA_938009335.1 uncultured Rhizobiaceae group bacterium | reverse complement strand
GCTGTAAAGGTTTGAGGGGAATGGGAGATTAACAATGGGCGATTTGGCAAATGGAATGGCACAAGCCTTCTGGCTGATTATCGCCTTGGATGCCGACCTGTTTGAGATCATCCTGCTTTCTCTTCAAGTCACACTAACAGCGGTGTTGATTGCGTCGGGTATTGGCATTCCGCTTGGTGCATGGCTCGCGGTCAACCGGTTTCGATTTCGTCGAACAACAATTGCGTTGTTGAATGCATTGATGGGGATGCCGCCGGTCGTTGTGGGACTAATCGTTTACATTATGCTCTCCCGCTCCGGCCCCTTCGGTGTTCTCGGATTGTTATTCACGCCAACCGCAATGATTATCGCGCAGGTCATTATCATCACGCCATTGATCGCGTCGATTTCACATCAGGCGATACGCGATCTATGGGCGGAGTATCACGACCTGCTTATTTCACTGAACACCAGCAAATGGCAACGCATATGCACCTTGGTGATGGATGCGAGACGTTCGCTCTTGACGGCTTCACTTGCTGGCTTTGGTCGCGCAATCGGCGAAGTCGGTGCAATTATGATCGTCGGTGGGAACATCGATCATGTGACCCGTGTTCTGACAACCGCGATCGCACTGGAAACCGGGAAGGGCGATTTCGCATTTGCCCTTGCGCTGGGTTTTATTCTCATTCTTCTGGCGATTTTGATTAACCTTGCCATTCATTCAGTGACAGGCACCGAGAGGTCTAGCAGATGGTAACCTCGATCCTGCCACTTCACCTCTCTGGTGCCTCTGTTGTTAAGCGCGGGAAAACCATTGTCGGTCCAATTGATCTTGAACTTGGCTCAACAGGAACCACTATCATTATGGGGCCAAACGGGTCCGGTAAGACAACGCTTCTCAAGCTGATGCATGGATTAGAGCGTTCTCGTTCAGGAAGCGTGGATTGGGCTTTAGATGTGCATGAAGCCCGCCATCGACAGGCTTTCGTATTTCAAACGCCGATTGTGCTGAGGCGTAATGCTCTGGATAATGTTGCTTATCCATTGCGATTGCGTGGAATGTCCAAATCCCAAGCGAATGAGAAAGCACTTACCTGGCTACAACGCATTGATCTTGAAGACGCGCAAAACTTAAATGCCAAACTTCTATCGGGTGGTGAGCGGCAGAAACTTGCAATTGCACGGGCTCTCGCAGTTGGACCTGAGGTTTTGTTTCTTGACGAACCCACATCAAATTTGGACGGCCAGTCGACGCGTGAGATTGAAGCGTTGATTTCGGAAGCGGTTGGAAACGGTATTCGGGTGATTATGACCACCCATGATTTTGGTCAGGGGAAACGACTTGCCGACGATGTGATATTCCTTTTGAAAGGAAAAATTCACGAGCGAAACGCAGGCGACACTTTTTTCGGAAGCCCTACGACGCCAGAGGCTAAAGCGTTTCTGGCCGGAGATATTGTAGATTAGCTTTTGTATCTTTTATCAGAAGCGGTGAGAAAGCGTGACACTGCCCGTGACACTGTTCAAATTATCTCCGCCAATGCCGTCAAATGTTGCTTCAAATTGCAGGCTGCTGCTTTCATTACTGATACCAAGCCCCGCAGAAATGCTCGCTGAGAATTCGCCTTCTTCAATCAGGATGCCATTATTGTTTATCAATCCTGGCTCTTCAAACACCCAGGTGGTTTCCCCGGAAATAAAGGGTTGGAAGGTCAAACCATCGTGGACAAAACTGCGACTTATCTCCAGTGCTGCTGATAGAGTGCCAATATCGGCGTCGCTGCCGTCCACCTGTACATTCCGATTCCCGTCGGTGACCGTATAATCATCCCAAGATTCACGCATATAGAATGCACGCGCATTCGGTTTCAACGTGTATTCGCCTAGTTCATGGTATCCGGTCAATGTCCCTTCGAGGAGGAATCGTTCGGTGTCGAATTCTCCAGAAAAGTTTCCGCCAAAGAGGCGTTGATTGGCGTCATTCTCGCTTCTGCCCCACAGAGCGCGGCCATCAAATTGGAGGTTTCCAAGCAGCTGAATGGAAGCGTATGGACCGACAGCCCAGCCGGTACCGGACGTTTCACCTAGACCACTATCAAGTGTATCCTGGAAATAATCAAACTGCCCGGTGATGCCTAGAATTAAGTTGTCATTTACCGGTACTCCAATACCGGCGTTGAGAACAAACAGGTCGCCACTAGAACTGATATTTGCATCGTCACCACGTTCGTCATCAAAATATGCAAATTGTCCCTCAATCCAGACATGCGGTGTTGTGCTGTCTGCGCAAGATGCGGCCCTATTTGCCAATGAGAATGAACCCGCGACTTCACTTTCGGTTCCCGAAACATTAAACGCACCATTAGTCTTGTCGTTTAGCGCATTACAGTTTCCAGCCCGGTGACCGATAGTTGGGGATGTTCTGGAAAGCAGCTCTAGCCTCCGTGACACATAGTTATGAACCTGCGCTTCGAAAGCTTGTGCAATGCGATCATTGATGTCGGTGTCATCATCAACAATGGTCACAATCGCACTGGTCGGGTCGATTGTTGCAGTTCCCGATGTCACTTCGGTGAGGGTAACAATCACAGTTTCGTCTCCCTCAGCCAGCACGTCATCAAGGATTGAAACGGTGATGGTTGCTGTTGTTTCACCGGCAGGGATAGTAACAGTTCCAGAAAGTGGCACGTAGTCGTTTCCGGCATTCGCGGTTCCCGAAATCACATAACGGATAACCGTATCGGTTACGCTTATGGTTGTCTGTGTAACGGTAAACAATCCATCGGTACCGGGTTCCGCAGCATCGGTTGTATTGGCAATCGAGACGGTTGCGGCATCATCATCGGCAATGGTGTTGGTGGCGGTAAGGGGCGTGCCAAGGGTTGCAGCGCCTGATGTGATCGCGGTCAGGGTAATCTCGACCGTCTCTGCGCCTTCAACAATCGCATCATCAATCACAGGAATATC
>CALLHT010000200.1 GCA_938009335.1 uncultured Rhizobiaceae group bacterium | reverse complement strand
TAAGCATTTGAATTGCTGTTTCCGCTGATAAAGCGAAGTGCACCGGCGGATGAGTCAATTGCAAATTTTTTGAACGTCGAACCGTTAGGGTTATACACTGCTTCGTCGAGTTTCAGGCGAGTACCCGGACCTACAACCATTTTTGTGCCGTCATTGAATTGAATGTGTCCAATGCCGGTCCGGTTCGCGGTGATGCGCTCGTTTGCAACCACCTTTATGTTTTGTGATAATCGTCCAGCTTTGCTACCGCGGACAGTATCATCAGCTTTAATTGTGGTTCCGATAGTCTGAGCACTAGAAATGCCACTGGCAACCGAAAATGCCGAAAATATAATTAGTGTAAGTAATTTTTGCGTCATGTTTTCCACCCAATTCCGCAACGCGCGGAACCTTCCTTAGAAATGGATACAACGCCCCTCAAGCCGAATGATGTGTCATTTGGCACGGATGCGTCAATAGCCCCTAAAGTGAGTAAGCAACATTCATGCCATTAACTTGGGGAGAAACGTCGGATGAAAATGGTGATCCGTCAGGGATTCGAACCCTGGACCTACTGATTAAAAGTCAGTTGCTCTACCAACTGAGCTAACGGATCACAGCCAGAAGTTTTTCTGGGAAGTGCGGCGATACATATTCCCGCTAATGCGTCGGGTCAACCACTAAATGCCCTAAACTATTTAAAAATTCGTCACTGCGACATTTGGTATAGGAAATAGCTATTCCAGCAATGAAAATCGCCTCTTCTGTTCAAAAATAGAGCATTCTCGTTAGTGTGACTTCCGCGTGAGTGATTGAGCGCGTATAGGTGCACCAGAAAACCGGAAGGCGCTGTTAAAACACCATGGATGCATATTTCTTTTATGCCCTGATTGGGGGGGCGATTTCGTTTCTTTCACCCTGCGTTTTACCGCTTGTTCCGCCTTATATGTGCTACATGGCAGGATCCAGCCTTTCCGAACTCACAGAGAATGCTGCTGCGGATAACACCAGACGTTTGCGAAACAAGGTTGTTGGCAATTCACTTTTGTTTGTGTTGGGGTTTTCGGTCGTCTTTATATCACTTGGCGCATCCGCAACGGCATTGGGTAAATTGCTGCTTGAGTGGTCTGATGTACTGGCAAAAGTAGCAGGCGTGGTGATTATCATCATGGGGCTGCATTTTCTTGGGTTGTTTAAGATCGGCCTGCTGCAAAGAGAAGCGCGTTTTCAAGCAGGTGGCAGTGGCCCATTCGGAAGCTTTGTGATGGGATTGGCATTTGCCTTTGGGTGGACGCCATGCATCGGTCCGATCCTTGCGCCAATCTTAAGTTTGGCTGCTTCAAAGGATACTGTTGGACAAGGTGCTATTTTGCTCGGCGTTTATTCTGCAGGGCTTGGTATCCCATTTGTATTGGCGGCACTGTTTATCGGACCATTCATGCAGTTCTTGGGGCGTTTCAAGCAACATCTCGGGCGTGTAGAGCAGGGCGTTGGCATCTTACTCATCTTGACCGGAATATTGTTCCTCACCGGTGGCTTGCAGCGACTGGCTTTCTGGATGCTGGCGACATTCCCATTCCTTGGACAGATCGGTTAGCCTTTTCGCTTTAAGCGCTCCAAAGGCAATGTCGCGGCAATAATCCCGGACATGATCATGATTGTTCCCATGATATGAAAGCCTTCCATCCGCTCACCTAACAATATCCAAGCAAAGAACAATCCCCATGGCGGCAGGAGGTACATGAAAATGCCTGCGATTGAGGAGCCTAGGACCTTTACGCCATACTGGAAAGTGGAGAACGACAATAGTGATGACAGCAACACGATTGCTGCAATGATGCCCCACTCAAACCCTGTTGTCGGAACATTGCCTGTTGTGGCAATTTCATACATCGAAAAGGGGAATAGCAATATGCTGCCGCAGACCGCAAGCAGAGCGAGCAAGGGAAGCGTATCGAGCTCAGAAAGCCGCGGCGACTTAAGCATCACCGAATAAAAAGCCCATGCAATGGCTGCAGCGACAAATATGAGATCACCTGTGTTAAACTTCAGCAACATAAGATTTTCCGGGTTGCCTTTGGCGATGATCGCTCCCACGCCGAAAATTGCCAGCGCGATGCCAAAGATCTCTCGCACCGATATTTTTCTGCCTCGCCAGATTGAATCCATAATCAGAATCAGAAGTGGTGGCGTGGTGTAAATAAGCGTTCCGTTCGTAGCAGTGGTGTCTTTAAGTGCTGTGTAAACCATTCCACCACATATCCAGAATGCAAAGAATGCTGCTGCAAAGCAGAAGCCCATGTTCTTTCTGAATACTTGCATCATCAAGGCCCAATGAGGTTGGCAAAACGCAAGCAGAATAAGTGACGCAATCCACCAACGTAGGAATGCAAGCGTAAATGGCTCGACAGAAACGAGCATCTTTCCAAATATAACATTTGTGGTGAAAAACGCAGGGGCTATGAACAGCATTAGATAGGCCAGCGGCGCGGAGTTCTTCATAAGATTTGTCGCTTAGCCCATTGTAAGAAATAGATCACCCATATCCGGTATCATCCGGGACTATCCATTCCAAGCAGGATTCGGTATTTGGAGGAAAGAAAGATCATTCGAATCGATGTTGGATGCCAATCATGTCACGTTCTTGCCTCGCCCTAATTCTTGCCGCTGGAGAAGGCACCCGAATGCGCTCTCCTTTGCCCAAGGTCATGCACAAGGTTGCCGGACTTCCTATGGTCACTCATGTATTGAATGTATCCGTTGATGCTGGATGCACAGACATAGCTGTTGTCGCCGGAAACGGGTTTGAATTGGTGAGCAGTTCAGTATCCGCTTCTCACCCGCAATCTCAAATCTTCGAACAAACCGAGCGCCTTGGAACAGGTCATGCGGTTCTGGCAGCGCGAGCAGCAATCGAAAAAGGCACTGACGATATTCTGGTGCTTTTCGGGGATACGCCCCTGTTGCGTCCCGGGACGCTGAGCAGAATGCGTTCTGAGTTGGCAGAAGGTGCAGCAGTTGTTGTTCTGGGCTTCCGTGCCGATGATCCGACGGGCTATGGCCGACTGTTAGAAGATGACAGCAAGCTCTTGGCCATTCGAGAGCATAAGGACGCTAGCGATCACGAGCGCGAAGTCGATTTTTGCAACGGCGGCATCATGGGCCTTGCCGGAGCGCATGCACTGGAACTTCTGGATGCGATTACCAACGACAATGCTAACAAAGAATATTACCTGACCGATGTCGTAGAAATTGCAAATGCAAAAGGCTTTTCAGTAACTGCGATAGAAGCGGAAGAAACAGAAGTTATGGGCGTGAATACGCGCAATGGGTTGGCTGACGTAGAAGCACTGTGGCAGCAAGCTAAGCGTCATGAAATGATGACGGCGGGTGTTACCATGCAAGCGCCGGAAACTGTATTTCTGCATGCTGATACCGTGATTGAACCCAATGTGATGCTTGAGCCGAATATTTTCTTTGGTCCCGGTGTAACCGTCAAAGCAAATGCCCGCATTCGTGCATTCAGTCACCTTGAGGGAGCTACTGTAGGTGAGGGCGCAGAAATTGGTCCTTATGCGCGCTTGCGCCCGGGTGCAAACCTTGCCGAAGGCACAAAAGTCGGAAACTTTGTAGAAATCAAGAACGCGGATATACACCAAGGCGCTAAGGTCAATCACCTGACCTACATTGGTGACGCGGAAATCGGTTCAGAAGCCAATATTGGCGCAGGAACGATTACCTGCAACTATGATGGCATGAACAAGCATAAAACGACCATCGGCATAAATGCTTTCGTTGGATCCAATTCTTCATTGGTCGCCCCTGTTACCATTGGCAATGGTGCATTTGTGGCATCCGGGAGTGTGATTACGGAGAATGTGCCCGATAATGCACTTGGTGTTGCTCGTGGCCGCCAATCCAACAAACCCAATTATGCAAATGCAATTCGCGAACGCAATGCAGCTTTAAAGCAAAAAAGGAGCAAAAGCTGACGTATCTTCCCATACGTTAGAAACTTGCGCAAAATTTATGTATTTAAATTCAATATCTTAAGGGGCTATGTTTCGAAGTGTGCATTCCGGCACTTTTTCCGAGAACACAAATGTGTTACCCAACCATTAAGGGGCGTTTCAGACTTCTTCTTTTGAAGACATAAATTTGGAGCGTAAATATGACGTTGATGAAAAAAATAGTAGTATCTTTTGCTGCTTTGGCCATGACAACAGGCGTGGCCACAGCTCAGTTCAGCAATGGTGGGAATGCCGTAGCATCAGCAGAAAAGGAC
This sequence comes from uncultured Rhizobiaceae group bacterium, assembly GCA_938009335.1. Classification (GTDB taxonomy): domain Bacteria; phylum Pseudomonadota; class Alphaproteobacteria; order Rhizobiales; family Rhizobiaceae; genus JAALLB01. The sequence continues at coordinate 3,206 of CALLHT010000200.1, read as the reverse complement.
ATGAATGCAGGCCCAACCACCGGCGGTGGGTTCAGGAATAACGGCTTTGGCGGTACAGGACGTGGTAACGGTGTGCTTTGGGCGTTTATCAACTCAAATGGCACGAAGGCCCGTGGCAAAGGTGAGATTAATTCGACAAGACTGGGCACCGGACAATATGAGGTCACGTTCTGGCGTAACGTTGTGCAATGTGCCTATGTCGGAAATGTTGCTACCTCGACAACAGGTACCCAACCTGGCTTTATGTCTGCGGCGCGAAGAAACGGAAAAGACAATGGAGTATTTGTCAGAACATGGGCACCGAACGGTTCGTCAGCTGACTTGCCTTTTGTGGTATTCATTGACTGCTAAACAGCAGCAAACACTTTGAAATCGTGAAATGCGCGCTAAAGACTGGCGCGCATTTTTTGCGCCTAGAAAAGAGTAATTAACCAAACAGTAACCAATTTTAATTGCCGAACGGTAATCAAACTCTGGTATCTAACCCCACAAACGTTTGGACGAAACGGTTTGAAATCTGAATTGAATATCTTTGATGAGTCTTTGCGGGTAGGCACTACGGGCTGATTGAGGAAACGGGGAATGAGCCATGTGCGGTATTGTTGGAATTGTTGGAAATGAGCCTGTAGCACCATTATTGGTGGATGCGCTTAAGCGGCTTGAGTATCGCGGATATGATTCCGCAGGTGTTGCAACGCAAGAAGGCGGACATTTGGACCGTCGTCGCGCGCAAGGTAAACTTGTCAATCTGGCAAACCGCCTGGACGAAAGCCCTTTGCAAGGCACTACGGGCATTGGCCACACACGTTGGGCAACGCATGGTGTGCCGAATGAAACGAATGCACATCCCCATTTCTCAGACAATGTTGCGCTTGTTCACAACGGGATTATCGAAAACTTCCGCGAGCTTCGTGATGAGCTTGAAGCTGATGGTTATACGTTCACCTCTGAGACGGATACCGAAGTTGTGGCGCATTTGGTTGCAAAGAACCTGAAATCAGGCCTGGCACCACGTGAAGCAGCACTTGAAGCACTGAAGCGGCTCGAAGGCGCCTTCGCACTAGCCATCATGTTCAAAGACCAGCCCGATCTGATTGTTGGCGCGCGTAATGGCCCTCCTTTGGCGATCGGTCATGGTGACGACAGCATGTATATTGGGTCAGATGCCATTGCGCTTGCGCCGTTCACAAACAAAATCACCTATTTGGAAGATGGTGATTGGTGTGTTCTAACGCAAAAAGAAGTAGAGATATTTGATCTTGATGGTGCACCTGTTGAACGCATCATGCAATTGTCGGTCGGTTCCAGCTTGATGGTGGATAAAGGCAATCATCGCCATTTCATGCAGAAGGAAATCTTCGAGCAACCGGAAGTGATATCTCATACGCTTTCGCATTACCTCGATTTTGGAAAATGTGAAGCACGTGTTCAGGAGGACATGCCGTTTGATTTCGCAAAGCTTGACCGTGTTGCGATCTCTGCTTGTGGTACTGCTTTCTTGGCAGGTCTTGTGGGTAAATACTGGTTTGAGCGATATGCGCGTTTGCCGGTCGATATCGATATCGCTTCTGAGTTCCGCTATCGCGAAATGCCTATGGCGAAGAATGGTTTGTCGCTCTTTATTTCGCAATCTGGTGAGACTGCTGACACGCTTGCATCACTGCGTTACTGCCGCGAGCAGGGGCAACACATCGGTGCTGTGGTGAATGTGCGTGAATCAACCATTGCCCGTGAATCGGATGTTGTATTTCCAACACTAGCAGGACCAGAAATTGGCGTTGCTTCCACAAAAGCCTTTACATGTCAATTATCTACGCTTGTTTCTTTAAGTATTGCAGCAGGTCGTGCTCGTGGCACATTGAGCGCAGAAGAAGAACGTCAGCTCGTGCGCGATGTCACCGAAGCGCCGAAATATATTAATCAGGCTTTGAAAAAAGAAGCCGAGATTGAAAAGGTCGCGCATGACCTTCAAAAAGTGCGTCATGTTCTGTATCTCGGTCGTGACACCAGCTATCCGCTTGCCATGGAAGGCGCGCTGAAGCTGAAAGAAATTTCCTACATTCACGCCGAAGGTTACGCAGCGGGTGAGTTGAAGCACGGTCCTATCGCCTTGATTGATGAGGACATGCCGGTTGTCGTTATCGCTCCGCATGACAACATTTTCGACAAAACCGTTTCCAACATGCAGGAAGTTGCTGCGCGTGGCGGGCGAATTATCCTGATCACGGATGAGAAGGGTGCTGATGCGGCTTCCATTAACGCCGAGCATACCATCATCATGCCGGAAACACCGGATATTTTGACTCCGCTTGTATATGCCATGCCGATCCAGATGCTGGCTTACCATACAGCGGTATTGATGGGGACCGACGTTGACCAGCCGCGTAACCTCGCGAAATCGGTCACGGTCGAATAATAAATTCGACCTTTCGCTTGACTAGTCGTTGGAATTCACCACTTTGACACAATGGTTGGTTTAAAGAATTCCGATGGCTGAAAAAGAACCCAAAGTTAAACGCACGAGCGGGCTGACGCGCCTTAGAAACTATTTTCTGACGGGCTTTATCATCACTGCCCCGTTGGCGATTACCGCTTACCTGGTATGGAGTTTTATTGGTTGGGTGGATGGCTGGGTGAAGCCCTATATCCCGTCGGTTTATAATCCTGACACTTATCTGCCATTTTCAATTCCAGGGTTCGGGTTGATCGTTGCCTTCTTCCTGATCACGATTATTGGCTTTCTTACTGCCAATTTCATCGGGCGCACGATCGTCGGGTATGGCGAGACGCTGCTTGGCCGCATGCCGTTTGTGCGGAATCTGTATTCCGGATTGAAGCAAATTTTCCAGACGGTGTTTTCTGAGCAGGAAACCTCGTTCGAAAAAGTCTGTCTCGTAGAGTACCCGCGCAAGGGCATTTGGGCGCTTGCCTTTATTGCAACAGATACGCGCGGCGAAGTGAACCACATTCTAACGTCGCAAGGCCATGAAACAGTGTCAGTGTTTCTGCCAACAACACCAAACCCAACCTCAGGTTTTTTGCTGTTCGTGCCGAAAGAAGATATTCACATCCTCGAAATGAGTGTGGAGCAGGCAGCAAAACTGGTGATTTCTGCTGGTCTTGTTGCCCCGGAACATGAGGCAATGGTGGAAAAGCTTGCTGAGGGCAAAGAGTAGAGCGTAAGTTCCTTTCGGGCATGAGCGTGT
>CALLHT010000199.1 GCA_938009335.1 uncultured Rhizobiaceae group bacterium | reverse complement strand
CCTTTCTTGTTGCCGGGGCTGGGATTGTTATCCATCGTACCCTTATTGCGAAGCGTGTAGTCCTCCCACCAGCGGATAAGACCAATAAGCTTCTCGCCCGTTGCCTGATCAATTGCGCGCTGTGTTAAAAGATGCTCCGCGCCGTAAATTTCCGGCGTTTCTGCGAGGACGCCCGTTCCACCTTGCGCAACCAGCCTATCACAAGCGTTACCCAATGCAGGATTTGCCGTAATGCCAGACCACGCATCAGAACCACCGCATTGAAGCGCAACCCTCAGTTCGGAAACTGGACAGGGTTCACGCCTGCACTTATTGGCCTCAGGTAACATTTCCCGAACCTTTGCAATGCCGGTTTCAACCGTTTTCGCCAATCCAGCTACATCCTGAATGTTCATGGTTTGGAACAAGGGTCCATGCTCCAGTCCATACGCCTCCAACAGCCAATCGATTTGGTTCATCTCACAACCAAGACCGACCATTAAGATGCCGGCATGGTTTGGATGTGTCGCATATCCCCACATGACGCGCTGCAATGCATCGAACCCATCGCCTGAATCCGCCATGCCGCAACCAGTGCCATGGACAAATGCCACAACACCATCAACATTTGGATAGTTCGCCAATTCTTCCGGGCCAAAAGCATCCGCGATCATTCGCGCCGCTGTGGCAGAACAATTCACTGAAGTCAGAATGCCGATATAGTTTCGGGTTCCAACCTTTCCGCTGGCGCGCCGAAAGCCCATAAACGTATCACGTTCACTTTCCGGTACGGGATCAACCGGCCGAAGATTGGTGGAAAATTCGTACTCCGTTCTTGTGTTTCTAAACTCGACATTATGCGTATGAATGTGATCGCCTGCCGCAATATCGTCTGCGGCATAGCCGATGACCTGCGCGTATTTTCGGACAGCCTCACCCTTCGCAATACTCCCCGTAGCAACCTTGTGGCCGCGCGGGATCATCTGGTTTGTTTCCACACCATCAATTTCCACACCAAGCTCACAGGGTTTGGTGACCGTGACCACGTTGTCTTGAGGATCTAAGCGAATAAAGCTCATGGTTTGGATCTCATAAGAATGTTGTTAATCTGATCCCATGCATCCGACAGATGTTTTCGGGTAACAAGCTCGGCTTCATCCGGGTCGCGCATCAAAATGGCATTGTAGATCGCCGTATGAGATTCAAAATTCAATTGGTTTCTTTCCGGACGGGTTGGCATTTTGACCCAATTAGGCTGTAGCCAGGTAATATACGCTTTGTGAATCGAAGGCAGAATCGGATTGCCTGACATTTCATACAAAATTCTATGAAACTGTATGTCTGTTTCAAAAAACCGATCCATATTGTAGATCTCGGCTTCGTTGGCTTCCAACGCTTCTTTGAGGCGGGAAATATCCTCGCGATTTGCCTGTGTTGCAGCATTGCGGCTTAAGGCGACCTCGACCATAACCCGCATATCAAACAGGTTTTTAACCCCGCTCTCTTCCTCAAGAAGTCGGTTCACGACATTGCCAACCGTATCGAGCGCCGTATCAAAACTGGGCTTTCGCACGACAGGGCGAAATCGAGGTCGCGCCTCTATCAAACCCTTGTTGGACAGGGCAAGAATTGCCTCACGCACAACAGTGCGACTCAAACCATAACGCTCTACAATTTCACGTTCCGGCGGCAAAGGCATACCATCAGGCAATTCGCCAGACTGGATCATTCCTTCAAACGTGCGAAACAGCTCATCAGCGGCGCGATGGCCGGAGTCGACATGAGAATCGTCAGGACTGTTTACCAATAGAAGCCTCCCCTTGGGCCTATGCTGCGAAAACCTACGAGATCTGCAATTCAGGTTTTGATCATACCAAAAGTACAACATGAAATGCCAGTCGAAAATCACACAAACCGTGAAACAACACCAAACTCCTCGTAAAGTCTTTACACAATCGGTTTTTGTTGGGTAAATTCCCCATTCTGTCCGTTGACGGGCTTGCGACTCCTCGTTAGTCTGGTCATACCAAAATGGAACTACGTGACGTTCACATCTTAATCCGTCTATGGAAAATGGGAGGAAACCATGAAAAAGACACTTAAGAAACTCTGCATGGCTGCATCAGCCGCTGCACTCGCTGTGGGTATGGCTTCTGCTGCATCTGCTGCATCAACAAAGCTGCGCATTCAAACGCACTTCTCAACTGAAACACTGTCCGGCCAAATGGCAGGTGAATTCATTGAAGACATCAAAGCGATGTCAAACGGTGAAATTGAAGTTGAAATGTTCTACTCAGGCGCGGTTGTTAAAGCTGCTGAAACATTCGATGCTGCCGCGACCGGCATTCTAGACTGCGACATGACGGGTGGTGCTTACCAAACCGGTAAAAACCCAGCATTCCAGTTTACAGGCGACTTGAACGGCGCATACACAAACCCATACCAGCAGATGGCATGGTTGCTTCACGGTGGCGGCTACGACGCGATCAACAAGCTCTATAATGCCAACAACATGGAATTCATCGGCTGGTGGATCCCTGGTCCTGAATCGCTTTCTTCAACAAAACCGATCAAAGGCGTGGGCGATTTTAAAAACTGGAAGTTCCGTTCACCTCCTGGCATCATCACACTGATCTTTAAGAACCTTGGTGCTTCACCAATTGTGATGGACTTTAACGAGATCTTCACAGCGCTTGAAACAGGTATCATCGATGGCGCGGATGCCGCTAACCTGACCAACAACGTGGGCCTTGGTCTTTATGACATTGCTGAGCACACAAACTTCCCGGGCTTCCACTCCATGCCAGCAGACCACCTTGCTTGCCGTAAGGATGTTTGGGATGCAATGCCTGCTCACCATAAAGCAATCTTGAAAACAGGCATGCAAGCGCTTGCTCTGAAGAACGCAACCATCAACGAAGTGAAAAATGCTCAAACAGCGAAGGACCTTCGTGCAAAAGGTATCAACCTCTATGAGTGGTCACCTGAAGAGCTTGCGAAATACCGTGCTGCGGTACAAGCTGGATGGACTGAGTTTGCGACAACGCCAGAAGCGAAAGAGCTATTGGACAGCCACTTGAACTTCCTGCGCAACATGGGCGCTATGAAATAAGGTAAGCCAAACAGGCTTTACTATTTCTATGGCGGCAGGGATTTCCTTGCCGCCATTTTTGATACAGCAAAACCGATGAAAATTACCAAAGTCACCAGTCACGTATTGCAGTACGACATGCCGGAATTGCTCGGCTATTCGCAGCAATATTACGACAAGCGAACTGCACATCTGGTCGAAGTGGAAACAGATGAAGGCATAACTGGATGGGGTGAGTGCTTTGGTCCGGGTAATGTGGCAATTGCCAACAAAGCGATTGTAGAACGCGTTATACAACCATTGGTTCTGGGAGAAAATCCACTCAATCGGGATGTGCTCTGGCACAAAGTCTATAACTTACTGCGTGATCACGGCCAGAAAGGCATGCCGATGCAATCCCTCTCCGGCGTTGATATCGCGCTTTGGGACATTGCAGGAAAGGTCGCGGGCCTACCGCTCCACATGATGATCGGAGGCAAGCACCGTGACGACATTCCTGTATATGGATATGGCATGATGCTACGGCCAGAACCTGTCTACGAACTGGCGAAACGCTTTGAAGATGAGGCAGCATCCATAAAAGGTATGGGGTTTGCGGCAACCAAGATGAAAATTGGCCTTGGCCCAAAAGATGATGTCAAACTGGCAGAAGCCGTGCGCCGAGGGGTCGGCGACGAATTTCCCTTCATGGCAGATGCCAATCATTGTTACACAACGAGTGACGCATTTTTTGTAGGCCATGCTCTGGAAGAGTTAGACGCCTATTGGTTCGAGGAACCCATAGCACCAGAAGACCTGGATGGTTATCGCGAGTTGCGAGCGGGCCTGAAAGTGAATATTTCAGGCGGTGAAGCAGAATTTAATCGCTGGGGATGGCGTAATCTCCTAGAGGCACGCGCACTTAGCATTGCACAACCTGAAGTCTGTGCGCTGGGCGGTATATCAGAATATCTTCGCGTGCTTGCTTTGTGCCATGCGCATTTTACACCGGTTATCAATCATGTTTGGGGATCAGCAATCGCAGTGGCAACCAACATGCATTTACTTGCTGCCATGCCGCCAATGCCGGGTGGGCTCTTTCCTTGGGAACCGATGTTGGAGTTCGACACAACGGATAACAAATTTAGAGATGAATTATTGACAGAACCATTGGACATTCAAGGCCAAGTAAAGAAGAATAATGGAAGGGTGACAATTCCTGGTGGAGCGGGAAATGGCGTTGAACCGGATCGCGATTTCATCAAGCGATATACGATCAATTAGCGGGAGGGGAAATTGAACAACAATTTAGACGTCTTGAAAGAATGGCTTATTCCATTTGCTTTCGTCTTCTGCGCAGGCTGGGTCATTTGGCACGGCCCTGCCTACATTCTCGATTTCATTCCCCATGAGAACCCGAGCATGGTTGCGCAGATGACAGAGCTGCATCAGCGAAAAGATGTGTCTCCCGGGCTTGGTGGATTATTCGGCGGACTAACCGACATCATTGATTGGGCAGCTCTTTTATTACTTCCGGTATTTTTCGTAATGGGGGTACGATCCATGAAGCTGGCCCAAATGGAATTCGAGAACCCTAGCAAGATTGATCGCATCGGCATGTTCATTGGCCGCATTACAATGATCCTTATTATCTCCATGACGCTGGTTATGCTGTACGAAGTATTCCTTCGATATGTGGTTGAGGCACCCACTTTATGGGCCAATGAATTGACCTTATGGATCGCCGGATTTGTATTCATGCTTTCCGGCATTTACGCCATGCAACAGCGCAGCCATATCAGGATATTCATTCTTTATGATGTGCTGCCACGCTGGGCCCAGCACATTTGCGATACAATTTGGGTCGTCCTGCTTTGGCTTTTCGCGTTCTTCCTAGTATTCGGAAGTTACAAGCAGGTTTTTGCCATCAAGTTTTATCGCTGGGAAATGTTCGGAACGGCATTCGATCCGCCGATCCCCGCAACCATTCAGCCGTTGATCCTGATCACCATCTGTCTGATTGCGCTTCAGGCGCTTTCAAACCTGATTGCGGACTGGAACAAGGATCCGGCCGAGCTGATGGAAAAAGATGCAATCGACCAGGAAGAACTTGAGGCAATCAAGAAAAGCGTGGGGGCAAACTGATGGATGTAGGTACTATTTCAATTGTACTGGTTTTAGGGCTGGTCTTCCTTCTTGGCATCGGTATGCCGCTTGGTTTTGCGTCCGCAGTGCTCGCCGCTCTGGTAATGATTATGAAGTTCGAGCCAACGCTTCTGGTTGACCCGTTCAGTTTTGGCGAAGGACTACTGACCCGAAATCCGGGAACCGGGCCGCTCTATCTACTGACGCAGAAGATCTTCGATCTCATGACGGAATACGTCCTCATATCGGTACCCTTGTTCATCTTCATGGCTGCGCTGCTGGAACGTTCTGGCGTTGCAAAACAGATGTATGATTCTTTGGACTTCTGGCTCAGCCGCGTTCGCGGTGGTATCGCGATCGTCACGTCCCTCATGGCGGTACTGATGGCCGCAATGTCTGGCATTATCGGCGGTGAAGTGGTCCTTCTGGGCCTGATTGCTTTGCCGCAAATGCTACGCCTTGGATACAACCAAAACCTAGCGATTGGTACAATCTGCGCCAGTGGTTCTCTGGGCACTATGATCCCGCCCTCCATCGTTTTGATCATCTATGGCCTAATCACCGAAACCTCGATCAAGGCACTTTTCACCGGCGCTTTTTTGCCGGGCTTCATGCTGGCAAGTTTCATCATTCTTTACATCGTTATTCGCACCCAGCTTGATCCTTCTCAGGCACCATTGCCAGAGCCAAGAGAAGGCGACCCTCAGGGGCTTGAAAAAGCGCGTATGTTTGGCGGGTTTGTTTC
>CALLHT010000198.1 GCA_938009335.1 uncultured Rhizobiaceae group bacterium | reverse complement strand
CAACATCTGCGCCGACAATTGGGGCGAGTTCTTCCGCCAGCGCAACAATGCGGCTAACACGCTCGCCTTGGGTGCCAAGCTTGGCATGGAAGGTTACGGCATTCAGCTTTTCGAGCCACGGATCAAACCCATCATCCGAGTTTATCTGGTGCAGATCACTTTCCCAGAAGAATTTCGCATCGGAAAGTCTCGCATTTACCACCTTCGCGTTACCGCGGGCAACTTCCGCTCCACCATCAGAAGGAATAATGTTTGAAACAAGCAGAAAGTTGTTGGTCAGTGTTTCAGTGCCGGACTGGCGCAATACAAAACATTTCTGGTTTTCGCGAATGGTAAGCTGAATAACCTCAGCCGGGATATCGAGGAACTCTTCGCCAAATTCACCCATCAAAACAGTAGGCCATTCGATGAGGCCAGATACTTCTTCCAGAAGTTTTTCATCCTCGACGAGTTCCAGCCCTTTTGCAAAGGCTAGGTTCTGCGCCTCTGTGCGGATGGTATCTTTGCGCGTTTCAGCGTCAAGCATCACATAAGATTTCTGAAGCTTTGACGCATAATCATCGAAATGCGTGACGGAAAACTCATCCGCTGCCATAAATCGATGGCCGCGTGTGGTATTGCCAGAACTTAGGCCATCAACTTCAAAATCGACCACATCCATAGCCTCGGTCTCAGGGCCAAACAGGCACAAAATCGATTGTAGCGGGCGCACCCATTTCAGGCTCCCGCTTTCAGCAGATGCCGCACCCCACCGCATAGACTTTGGCCAGGGAAACCCTTTGATTATACCCGGCATCACCTCGGCGATAATTTCAGCAGCTTCACGGCCTGGTTTCTCAATCACCGCGACGTAGAAATCGCCCTTTTTCGGATCGTTTCTGATTTCCGCTTGATCAATCGATGACAAGCCAGCACCGCGCAGAAACCCTTCAATCGCTTTTTCCGGCGCATCTGCGCGCGGGCCTTTTCGCTCTTCCTTGATATCTGCAGATCGCGCAGTCAGGCCTCTAAGATCAAGCACCAAACGGCGAGGCGTCCAATATTCTTTTGCGCCTTCATAAGTCAGCCCTGCATCCACCAACGCATTGGTAACAGCAGCGCGCAAATCGCCTGCGGCTTTGCGCTGCATGCGGGCTGGGATTTCTTCGGAGAACAACTCTAGGAGTAAGTCAGGCATGGCTCGAATCTGGCGTTAGAAAATCGTATTGCCGCAATAGCAAGACCATCGCGCGATGTCACCTGCTCATGCAATTAAAGGTAAAGATGCATTCTCTTAAATCTTGGAATGGCTTCCATCGCAGAACGGATCTTTGTCCGTTTGCTTGCACGTGCAAAAGAACTTGGGTCCGTCTTCTTCTGCAGTCCACTTCATAGGCGCAAAGTCTGTTCCTTTGTGAGAACCGTCGCAAAATGGCTGCTTGGATGATTTTCCGCATGTGCACCAGAAGTAAGATTTTCCCGCTTCCACTTCTACACGCTCCGGACTTGTTCCAGCGACTTCACCTTTTGCCATCATATTCTCCTCAAGACTTTGTTCGTTTCAAATGTTCATCAAGCCGCGGCATAATCTCCACGAAATTGCAGGGCATGTGACGGTAATCGAGTTGGTTCTGTAAAATACCATCCCAAGCATCTTTGCACGCACCGGGAGAGCCAGGCAGACAGAAAATAAAGGTGGCGCCAGCTACCCCACCTGTAGCGCGGGACTGGATTGTAGAAGTGCCAATTTTATCATAACTGATCCGGTGGAAGACTTCAGAAAATCCATCCATCCGTTTTTCAAACAACGGCTCTAGCGCATCCGGCGTCACATCGCGCCCGGTGAAGCCAGTGCCGCCCGTTGTGATCACCACGTCTATTCCATCTATAGAAACCCAGTTTTTTACCTGCTGTTGAATTGCAGGGATATCGTCCGTGACAATGGCACGATCTTTTAGCGTATGCCCTGCAGATTCAATTCGGTCGACCAAAGTCTTGCCGGACTTATCCTCATCCAGTGAGCGTGTGTCAGAGACCGTCAGTACAGCAATGCCAACAGGAATAAAGGGGCGGGTTTCATCAATTCGAGTCATAATGCCAATCTAGGTCACAGTGGTTTGCGTGGCAACACACCACCAAAGAGGACGATCTCTGGCAATGATTTCCGCTGCAGCTTTAGCCGCTTTCTGCGAACCAAAAATACCAAAGCAGGTGGCGCCGGAACCACTCATTCGAACAAACTCGGCACCTGTCTTCTTCAGCGCATCTAATGCTTTGTCAATTTCGGAGTTAAGTGCCCGTGCAGGGCCTTCCAGATCATTGCGCATATGGTCTCTAATATGATCAAAGTCAGGAAAATCCTTATCTTCAGCAAGTTCAATCGGGGAATTGTTCTTGCTTACTAATTGCTTGAATATCTCAGGTGTTGAAACTTCAACGCCGGGATTAACTAGGACTAGATGCATGGGTGCAGCGCATTTCAGGAGATCAATCTCTTCACCAATTCCGCGCGCGCGTAATGGCTTGTTGTGCAGACACATTGGCACATCGGCACCTAGACCAAGGGCAATTCTATCTAGCGGCACATCGGTTTCCCAATATTCCTGAAGAGCAAGAAGGGTAGCAGCTGCGTTCGCAGACCCGCCACCAATGCCACTGGCAATCGGCAGGTTTTTGGTAAGCGTAATGGAAACGGGTTTCGTCTCACCACCCGAAGATGCAATCCGATCACGTAGTAAAAAAGCTGCAGCGGTGACTAGATTTTCCGGGCCCGAAGTCAATTTTTCGGAGAATGGTCCATCAACCGAAACTTCAATCGGCCCGTGCACATGATGAGGTTTAGAAACTTTGATTACATCGCCATATTCGGCAAACACAACCAGACTATCAAGCAGATGGTAGCCATCGTCACGCTGGCCTGTAACATGCAGAGCCAGATTGACCTTTGCATGGGCCGTGCGTTTAATCATGTGATGATTACTCAGCCTTGGCCTCAGTTTCGGCCTTGTCTACCAAGCCGCTTGCTAACTTCTCTTTGATTTCTTCCGGATTGTCAGGTTCAGTCTCGGAAGCTAGCGCAATTTTCCATTGAAATGTTGCTTCCAACTTGCGGCCAACCTTCCAATACGCATCCCCCAAGTGATCGTTGATGGTTGGATCTTCCGGCATAAGTTGCACAGCCCGTTCCAGTTGAACGACGGCTTCTTCGTAATTTCCAAGTCTGTAATGTGCCCAACCCAAACTATCAACAATGAAGCCGGACCGCGGACGTAACTCCACAGCCTTGCGGATCATCTCCATGCCTTCGTCCAAGTTGATACCTTGATCGATCCAGGAATACCCAAGATAGTTCAACACTTCCGGTTGGTTTGGGGCCAACTCCAATGACTTAACGAAATTCGGTTCTGCCTTTTCCCATTCCTTTAAACGCTCATAAGAAATACCGCGGCGGAAAAACAGGTTCCAATGAAAGCGTTGAGCGGGACCGATGTTGTCGACAGCTGCGTCAAATACCTCTGCCCCTTCGCGATATCGCTTTTCCCGATTGAAGAGACTGCCCAAAGTCATGTACCCGGCAAGGTCTTTTGGGTCTTCCGCAATCAATTTTCGCAATTCATCGATTGCGTCAGACTTTTTCTCTAACCTGGAAAGATTGGTTGCTTTTTCAAGGCGAGCAATCCGATTGAAAGAGGAACTTTCTGTTATTTGATCATAGAAAGTGTTTGAGCGCTCATAATATCCTTGGCGCAAATACAGTTCCGCCAAGCTAAGCATGATCACATCGCTCTCAGGCGCAAGGTGATTTGAGATTTGGAGATAGCCCTTTGTGATCGCTCCAACACCATCACGTTCAATCGCGCTTGCCAGATTATAGAAAATTTCAGCCGCACCTTGTTGAGGTGTCGTAATCAAATCGCCTACCGCTTCTCCAGAATCAAGCTTTTGTTTTAACTCAACGAACGGAGGGTGGCTTGGGAAAATCGCCAGTCCCGCTTCAATCGTTGCCTTTGCCTTGTCTGCTTCCCCGGCCTTACTCTGTGTGCGGGTCATCGCTTCGATGGATCGCACATAGGTTTCTGTGAGGACAGATATAACAGCACGATTATCAATGACTGCCTGGAACTTATCTTGTGCAACCTTGGTGTCGCCCGCCATCGCAGCAATTAGACCGGAGTGATAGTTCTTCATCACTGCAATCCACTCAGGACCATTCAAATCATCTACACGGACTTGTGCCTCTTCAAAGTTCCGCTCACCCACATTGATCCATGCCAACATGATCTCGCGAAGCGTTTTGTCGAGGTCAATTCCCGCTACATCTTTCAAAGCGGTCGCTGCTTTTTTCCATGACCGTTTCCGCATTTCCTCAGCAGCGATTACGTAGCCCGAAAGGTTGCGCCTCGTGCCCAGGTTCTCAGCATTCTTCGCGATTTTTGCCGCTTCGCCAATTCGCCCATTGGCAACAAGAGCGGCAAAGTAGTCCTGTCGAATTTTTATATCTTCGCGGTCAAGAGTTGTTGCTTTCTCCAGAAACTTTACCGCGGCCTCATCATCATTGTCATCAATCGCTACCCGTGATGCGAGAAAGCTCCCGGACAAACCAGTTTCCACCACGGTTTGATTGAGGTCCGCAACGGCAAAGCCTAAGGGCAGTCCCGCAACCAAAAAAGAAGCGAGCAGTGTTGATTTAATCGAGCGGGTAATGAAGGTCTTCATAAAATTGGAACCGATTTCTGACTAGAGCGAGCGTATTCTTTTCAAAAGGATGGCCGTTTTGTGTCTGCAATGCAAGACGCAACCACAGCCTCGCACCATTGTGAAACCAATTGGTTGCCAAATTATCAACTGGCACGCGAAACACAGAAATCAAGCACATCAATAAGCGCATCTTTATGAGCGGAATCAGGAAGCGTACCCAACGCATCTTTCGCCATCTCCGCGTAGTGACGCGCACGAGCAACAGTATCCAGAATTGCATCATGCTTTACAAGCAATTCGATAGCGTGTTCCAGGTCACCTTCAACGACTTTGCCTTGTGCTAGTTTTTCTTCCCAGAAAGTACGCTCATCATCGCTGCCACGGCGATAGGCAAGCAATACCGGCAAGGTTACTTTGCCTTCGCGGAAATCATCGCCAACATTCTTACCAAGGTCGCGGGCATTTCCGCCATAGTCCAGCGCATCATCAATCAACTGAAACGCCAAACCAAGATTGTTGCCGTAAGATCGCAAGCCTGAAATTTTGGCCGCACTTTCTTCAGCGATGATCGGTCCTACCTCAGCAGCAGCCGCAAAAAGTGCAGCTGTTTTAGAGCGGATTACCTGCAGATATTCATCTTCTGTTGTTTCAAGATTTTTGGCAGTCGCAAGCTGTAGAACTTCCCCTTCCGCAATAACGGTCGCGGCATGAGATAGAACATCAAGCGCTTGCAATGAGCCTACCTCCACCATCATGCGAAACGCCTGCCCCAAAAGAAAGTCGCCCACGAGAACGCTTGCTTCGTTGCCCCAAAGCATACGTGCTGCAAGTTTACCCCGGCGCATGTCGCTTTCATCAACCACATCATCGTGTAGCAGTGTCGCTGTATGCATGAACTCAACAGAAGCAGCTAAGGTTACGTGGCCTTCGCCTCCATAGCCACACATCTGTGCCGCAGCTAGCGTGATCATCGGGCGCAACCGTTTGCCGCCAGAATCAATAAGATGCTTGGCAACTTCTGGGATCATCTGGACATCAGAACCGGTTTTGGAAAGAATCAGATCATTCACTCGTTGCATGTCTGCTTTGACTAAACCCATGAGCGGCTCAATGCTTGCCTTCGCATGTTTCTTGTCTTCGAGTGAGATTACAACGCCAGTCATTATCAGTTTCCTTACTTGATGATGCGAAAACTATTCAGGTTACCGCTGTCATACAAGTGATATTTTGGCACACCCAATTCAAGAATTTGGTCATACCTGCGCTCAATTGGCACGGAGTATTCACTTGAACGTTATCTGATATGATATGCTTTACATCATAACACTTGCTATTTGAGTTGAACGATAATGAAAGAACTACTGGCAACGAATAATCTGGTGACAATTTCTGTCGCTGAAGTCCTATTAAATGATGCAAATATTGATTTTCTAATACTCGATCAGAACATGAGTATCCTTGAAGGCTCAATTGGCATCATTCCAAGACGAATTATGGTACCGGATGATGATCTGGGAAGTGCCAGAATGCTAATGAACGACGCGGGGCTGGCAAAAGAACTAACCACGCACAAAGATTAGGTTTAAGGTAACAAGAGCTCAAGTTGATGACATCACAAGCGCAAATGAACATCACAGACAATGACTCAGGGGCAACTACAAATCCACTTGCAAACGTAGACTATACGTTTGATCGGTTTCATGATGGTGCGTTTGAGGTTGCGCAACCTGAAAAAGAGGGGCACCGTGCAGGCCTTGACGCACTGCTGCTGGCTGCAAGCCTGCGTTCTGATACGACCGGCCTATTGGCTGATCTTGGCGCTGGATGCGGGACTGCGGGGCTAGCTGCTCTTAATCTGCACCGCGAATTGGATTTACTGGCGGTCGAGATGAACGATGTCATGTTCAACTTGCTCGAGCTTGGTTTCTCAAGACCAATCAATGCACGTTTTTCCAGCCGAACCCGTGCGCTTCAAGCCGATGTGACTTTGAGTGGAAATGAACGATTAGAGCAGGGAATTGATGACAATTCAGTCGACCACGTCATCATGAACCCGCCATATAACACTGGGAGTTACCGCCCTCCTTTGAATGCGATCCGTCACGAAGCCTATGTGCTTGGTGAAGGTGGGCTTGATTCGTGGTTTAGAACAGCTGCAGCAATGCTCCGTGTAGGTGGTAGCTTTAATATGATCTATAGGTCTGAAGATATCGCAACTGTGGTTGCATGCGCGCAGGGGCGTTTTGGAAATCTTGAAATTACACCTATTCATTCTCGCGCTGACCAGGCTGCAAAGCGCATTTTAGTAAGCAGCATCAGAGGATCGAAAGCCCCACTCTCCATTTTGCCGGGCTTTGTAGTCCACAAAGAAGATGGTTCATTTACCGATCATGCGGAAGCCATTTTCAACGGTACACGGCGCTTGCTAGACTAATCGGCGACCCATCTTTCCAAATGGTAATGTTTGCGGTGTGAGCACGCGCTTGCAATCTGCTGCGTAAGAGACCATTTCTATTGCAAGATTATCAATATCAACATCTGCGCGCCAAAGCGTGTCGAGATAGCAAGAAACAGAACAAAGCTTATGAAACTTAGAAAATTTCTTCCCGGCAAACTCGGTCAAGTTGATCCGGTCATTCCGGTAGTGCGTTTGCAAGGCGCAATTGGAGCGGCTGGCGGGCCGTTGAGCAAAACCCTTTCGCTTGCGGGTGTTGCCGGACTTTTAAACAAGGCATTTAAAGACAAAGAAGCCCCTGCAGTTGCGATTGCGATAAACTCACCGGGCGGATCTCCTGTTCAATCCCGATTGATCTATACCCGCATCCGAGAGTTGGCCGCGCAACACGACAAGCAAGTTCTGGTGTTCGTGGAAGATGTTGCAGCTTCCGGCGGTTATATGCTGGCGATTGCCGGCGACGAGATTTTTGTTGATCCCACATCGATTGTTGGTTCAATCGGCGTTGTTTCTGCAAGCTTTGGTTTCGATAAGGCAATTGAGAAACTGGGTGTTGAGCGCAGAGTTTATACAGCCGGAAAGAACAAAGTTTCGCTTGACCCGTTCCAGCCAGAGAAAAAGGCGGATATTGCCTATTTGAAGGAGCTGCAACTGGAGATCCATCAGGTCTTCATAGATATGGTGAAAGAACGTCGTGGACCCAAGCTTGGCGACGACCCTGATATCTTTACAGGCAAGTTCTGGACAGGTATCCGTGCTAAGGACCTTGGTCTGGTGGATGACTTCGGCCATATGGGTACCATCTTGAAACAGCGATTTGGTGATAAGGTCAAAATGCGTCTGATCCAACAGAAACGCGGGCTTTTTGGTCGCGGTGGCATGGGTGCAGGGATAAGTCTTGGAGAACAGACAATCAACAATGCAATAGATAGCACAGTGGCAACTGCCGAAGAAAAGGCAATGCGCGCGCGTTACGGCCTCTAAGAGCGAAGCACGGGAAGGTACAGATGCCACAACTTATCGGAATAGCGCTGATTGGCGGCCTGGTTTGGTATGGTTATCGCGCCCTCAAACGCGAGATGGAACGCATCAATCGTGAAACTCGGGATGCGGAAGCAAAGGCGAAATCTAAAACTATTCTTCGACAAGATGAGGACGGCGTGTATCGTCCGATAGACCATGAGGATGACTGACCGCACTCACCCCAACAATCCTTCAGTAACACCGGCATTGGCTTCCGCAACTGCTTCCGGGTTATAATATTCTCCTGTATTCACCACTTGAGCAGTGGAATATTGAAAGTTCTCCATCTCATCCTGCGGCACAGCCTCTCGGACAAAGATCCTCAATACCACAAAGACTGCAAAACTGCCTGACAGGATCAGGATGAGATACATGAACATCGTCACAGGCAGGACGAACAACAAACCCGTTGAAATCAATGGAACGATAAATGCACCAAACGACCAGACAAGCATTTGGGTTGATGACAAAAACACATAATCTTTCGGGTCTGCCCGATCATTGGCGAGCGCGCTTGAAACA
>CALLHT010000197.1 GCA_938009335.1 uncultured Rhizobiaceae group bacterium | reverse complement strand
GAGGGATGCTGTGTCTTCGAGTAATTCGGTAAGTATGCCCCCTGCGCCGATGGTCAGTAGAAATAGCCCTGTATCATCGCGCGTGATGCCGACTAAGAGTTCAGCAACAGGGCGCTCGACCATCTCTTCTGTAAGGAACCCGCTCACCCCGTGCATGGCCACTGCAGCTTTCTCTATCGCTTCTGAGTTTGACAGATTTAATACGACTGCGCCTGCCTCGCTTTTGTGGGCAATGCCAAGACCTTTGAGTGCCAGGGGGAAAGATAGTTCTTCTGCGGCTTTGGCAATCTCTTGCGGTGTCTTTCCGGTAGCGGAGTTTGGAAAGTTGAGACCATGGTTTGCGAGCACTTTCTTGGATGCGGCTTCGTCCAGTGTTGTGTTTGATTGCTGCGTTCTGTCTGAAAGCAAAACCGGCGCATGAGTTTCGCTCATGATCTGGCCTGCTTTAATGCTTGCATCTATTGCCGCGACCATTTCTTCCATTCCATGCAGCGGCACTATGCCCGCAGCAATCAAGCGGTCGCTGATTTCTTCTGACAGGTTCTCGGGCAAGGTTGCATGAAACGCTACATTTGCAGCTGTTTCTTGTTTTGCATCAATTGCGGCTTGAAGGGGACCTTCCCAAGCAGACATGTCACACCGCTCTGTAGGCGGGATATCCATGATCAAAACGTTGAGGGCGTATTCATCTGCGAAGGTGGCGGCGTAGGTTGCCTTCAGGGCTTCTGTGTCACTCCAGATGAATGTGTGATAATCCAGCGGATTGGTGACGGTTACAATTGGCCCAAGCACGTCTTTCAACTTTGCACGTGCAGAAGATGAGAGTTCGCGGAAGTTGACGCATGTGTCTTCCACCATGTCTGAGATCAGTCCTGCCTCACCACCAGAGCAGGACATGGAGGAAATCTCATCGCCTTTGAGCGGACCAAACATATGAAGGATTTTGAGCGTTTCCAGAAAAACTGCAATGCTTTCAACTTCCACAATGCCAAGGCGCTTCATGAACGCGGATGATGCAGCTGCTCCGCCTGCAAGCGAAGCTGTATGTGTCATGGTTGCTTCGCGGGATTTTTCAGACTTTCCGGACTTTATGGCGATGACAGGTTTGCCGAGTTCTCGTGCTCTTGCAGTCATGCCTTCAAATTCGCGCAGGTCGCCAAACCCTTCGATATAAAGACCTATTGCCGTCACGCGGTCATCTTCCAAAGTGGCGATGGTTAGATCGCTCAAGCTGGTTTGCGCCTGATTACCGACCGCCAAAGTATAGGCGATGGGTAGGCCACGCTTCTGCATGGTCATGTTGATCAGAATGTTGGAGGATTGTCCGATCAATGCCACGCCGCGTTCGCAAGGCCTGCCGCCATGTTGATCAGGCCATAGCGTGACGTTGTCGAGATAATTGATCAGGCCATAGCAATTGGGCCCAATGATGGGCATATCGCCTGCTGCTTCAACAAGAGCGTTCTGTAACTCCGCACCGCCGGAACCCTCTGCTTCACTTTCCAGGAAGCCGGAAGCAAAACAGGTGGCTCCGCCAGCGCCCATTTCTGAAAGTGTGCGGACAACCTCTACCGTGAGTTCGCGATTCACCCCGATGAAGCTCGCATCCGGCGGCGAAGGTAAATCTTCGATGGTGCTGAAACAGGCAATCCCGCACATGGTTTCGCGCTTTGGATGGATCGGCCATATGTCGCCCTCAAAGCCGGATTTTTGAAGTTGGACGATAACGTTCTCAGCCCATGCGCCACCAAAGAGTGCAATGGATTTTGGGCGGAGAAGGCGGGAAAGGTCTCGCTTCATTTCAAGGCCTTCAATTCTGATTTGTATTCTTTTGCGGCTTGCTTGCCTTTCGGCGTGATGGCGTAAACACCCCGATCCACACGCTCGAACCAACCATAATGATCGTCAGATAGTATTGGCCGTGCACGGTCCACATTGACGGCCTTCGCTACTTCGGAGGCTTTAGTGGCGCCATGCTTTTTTAGGTGAGCCAAACAGCGCAACGCGTCTTGGCGATAAGAGGTGATAATTTTGGTTTTGTTAATGCCGCCCTCATTCGGATCACCGACCCGATGTTGGAATTCCTTTAGCATTCTATCTTGGCGCTTTTTGTTTTTGCGCGGTGTGTAGGGTGTGGGGTCGAGGTGAATATCGGCCTTTTGCAGACTTGCTGGAACCGTCATCAGACCAAGGCCCAAGCGCCGACAAAGGGTGCGGTTAGCCACAAAAGCCTTCCAGCCGGATCGGCCTTTCCATTCAGGAATGGCAACATACACAAGATCGGTTACTTTGAGCCGTTCGATTGCCTGATGGATAAGGGTAAGTGAGAAGCCCGTTTTCAGCTCAACAATGACCGGCGGTTCGTCACCACGAACAGCCATAATATCCGCTGATCCGATTTCAGCTTTGACTTCATAACCTTGCGATTCAAGCATCGCTTTCACGGGCGGATAGAGATCGGATTCTTTCATCTGCTCCTCGCCCTGAGCTTGTCGAAGGGCCTGCACCATGAACTTCCTCGCCCTTCGACAGGCTCAGGATGAGGAAGTGTCAGATGCCTCACTTTTAAGCCCCCAAGGGACGTAGCAGCGCGCGGCTGATGATATGGCGTTGAATTTCGGAAGTGCCTTCCCAAATGCGTTCGATACGGGCATCGCGCCAAATGCGTTCTAACGGAAGTTCATCCATCACCCCCATGCCGCCATGAATTTGGATGGCTTCATCGGCAACAAAGGCAAGCATTTCCGTTGCTTTGAGTTTGGCCATCGCCATGTCCGAATCGGTGCAAGTGCCTTGATCATATTTCCAGCCTGCTTCCCAGGTCAGAAGCTCTGCCGCTTTCATCTCCATTGCCATGTCAGCAAGCTTGAAAGAGACGCCCTGAAACTTGCCGATTTTCTGGCCGAACTGTTCGCGCTCGGCTGAAAATTCTACGGCATGCCTAAAGGCACG
>CALLHT010000196.1 GCA_938009335.1 uncultured Rhizobiaceae group bacterium | reverse complement strand
TTCAAAATTGAGCAAGGCTATGAGATGGGCAGACCATCGCAAATATACCTCGACATTGAAAAGAAAGATGGTGCTGTCATCCATGCCGGGATTTCCGGTTCAGCTGTAATCATCAGCGATGGCGTTTTGCACATCTGATCGGTCGTTTACGCCCTTTTAAAGTTGTGTTTTTTCTGGCACGACAAAGTTTCAGATTTTCGGAGAGAGCCAATGTCAGAATTCTATGACCTTGAAACGCTTGCCCTGCATGCCGGTCATGTGCCGGATAAAAAGGGCGGGTCGCGTGCGGTGCCTATTCATCAGACAACATCTTATATGTTCGAGGATAGTCGTCACGCGGCAGCGCTCTACAACATGGAAGAGGGCGGGCATCTCTATACACGGATATCAAACCCAACGGTTGCGGTTCTGGAACAGCGTGTTGCAGCAATGGAAGGCGGCGTTGCGGCAACGGCTTGTGCCTCTGGCATGGCTGCACTGCATCTGGTGACGACAATGCTAGCGAGTGCCGGTGATCACATCGTTTCCACGGCACAGCTTTATGGTGCTAACATCAACCTGCTTAAGAACACCATGCCGCGCTTTGGTGTTGAAACGAGTTTTGTTCATGGACGTGATCTGGATGGGTTGAAGGCTGCTATTCAGGACAATACCAAGTTCCTCTTCTGCGAGTTGATCGGAAATCCGGGCCTTGATGTGCTAGACATTGATGCGGTTGTGAAGATCGCCGATGAGGCTGGTATTCCGGTCGTGATGGATGCAACCTTCTGCACGCCGTATCTGTTTAAGCCGTTTGATCATGGTGTTTCGGTGATCACGCATTCGCTTACTAAGTGGATGGGTGGGCACGGCGTGGCGATTGGCGGTGCCGTGGTTGATGGTGGCAATTTCAATTGGGGCGCGTCAGATAAATTCCCGACGCTCACCTCTGCGCACTATGCACTGGACGGAATTAATTTCTGGGAAGAATTTGGCCCGACAGCGCTCACTCAACGCATCCGCGCAGAAGGCATGTATAATTTTGGTCCTTCGCTTTCTCCAACCAATGCGTTTCACTTGTTGCAAGGCATTGAGACTCTTCCAATGCGCATGGAGAAGCATATCTCAAATGCCCGTGCGATGGTTGAGTTTTTGAAAAACCATGAGCAGGTGAGTTGGGTGAAGCACCCTGAGCTGGAAGATCATCCTGATCATGACGTTGCAAAACGTATCCTACCAAATGGTGCCGGTTCGATGATTGGTTTTGGTGTGAAAGGCGGACGTCAAGCAGGCGCGGCTTTCATTGAAAGTGTTGAGGTTGCCTCGCATCTTGCCAATGTGGGAGATGCCAAAACACTGGTGATCCATCCTGCCTCAACAACCCACAGCCATATCTCCGCGGAAGACATGAAAGCCGGTGGATTGAGCGAAGACATGATCCGTCTTTCTGTGGGACTAGAGAGTATTGATGATCTCAAGAAAGACTTTAATCAAGCGCTCAAGAAAGCATCACGGGTGGCGTCATGAAGTTTGAATTGAACGGACATGAAGTTTACGTTTCGACCGGTGGACGTGATCATCAGCAAGGGCAGCCGTTTCTGGTTCTCATTCATGGCGCAGGGGCGTCGCATCTGCTTTGGAGCCAACAATCGCGTTCTTTTGCCTATACGGGATATAATGTGGTTGCGGTTGATTTGCCGGGGCATAACCTCTCTGGCGGTGAGCCATTAACCAGCGTTGAAGAACAAGCTGCATGGGTGCTGAGCGTGATGGATCATCTGGGTGCGAGCAAGGCAACCATAGTGGGCCATAGCTTGGGCGGTTTGATTTGTTTGCAAATGGCCCATCAAGCGCCGGACCGGATTGAAAAGGCTGTATTTGTCGCCACTGCGGCGCGTGTGCCTGTTGGCGATCCATTGCTTTCCAATGCTTCAGACCAAGAGCAATTGGCCAAGGATATGATGACCTCATGGGGTTTGGGTCCGGACGCACATCACTTTGACAATACGGTGCCGGGTTTCTCTCATGTTGGTGTGGGGTTGCGAACAATGGACCGGAACCCGGAAGGGGCAGTCGCTGCTGACCTCAACGCGTGCAACAATTTCACGTCAGGGCCGGAAAACGCTGCCAACATCACATGCCCGACCATGTGCGTGTTTGGAGGCAAAGATAAGATGACGCCTTTGAAGTTTGGCCTAAAGCTCGCTGAGCTATTACCCAACAACACACTTTATGTGTTGCCCGATAGTGGGCACACGATCCCAGGCGAACGCCCGCACGAATTGAACGCGTTGCTGCGCGAATTTCTCAAAGCATAACAAAAGAGATAAAAGAATATGACAATCACATCAGCTGATATCAAAAAAGTATGCGTTATTGGCGGCGGAACAATGGGATCCGGTATCGCAGCACAATGTGCGAATGCGGGCGTTGACGTTTTGCTGTTGGATATCAAGTCAGATGGCAATGCGAATGCTGTTGCAGAAGGCTCTATTCAGCGCATTATGGAATCCGACCCGCCATTGCTAATGCGCAAGGAAAACATTGAACGTATTTCGGTTGGTAACATCGAAGACGATCTTGCTGCTGCCGGTGCCTGTGACTGGATTTGCGAAGCGATTGTTGAGCGACTGGATATCAAGAAAGGGCTATATGCAAATTTACGCCCGCATCTGAAGCCAACCACGCTTGTTTCTTCCAATACATCAACAATCCCGATCAAACTTTTGGTTGAAGATGCGCCGCAGGATTTTAAAGAACGCTTTTGTATTACTCACTTCTTCAATCCGGTTCGCTACATGCGTCTTTTGGAACTCGTTAAGGGTGAAGAAACCCGGGATGATGTGATTTCTGCACTTCATGATTTCAACGACCGCATGCTGGGCAAAGGCGTGGTGAACTGTGCGGATACTCCGGGCTTCCTCGGCAACCGAGTGGGCGTGTTTGCATTACAAGCCGCTGTGCACGAAGCCGTGGAATTGGGACTGGATATTGAAGAAGCTGATGCGATTTTCGGACGGCCTATGGGAATTCCCAAAACCGGAGCTTTCGGTCTTTATGATTTGATCGGCCTTGATCTCATGGGCGATGTGGTTCGTTCGTTAAATTCAATTCTTGAACAAGGCGATCCGTTCCATGAAGTTGGCGGCGAGAACAAAGTGGTCAACGACCATGTTGCGCGTGGCTATCGCGGTAACAAATCCGGTGAGGGTTTTTACCGAGAGACGGAAGACGGTGTTCGCGAAGCTTGGGACTTGCAGTCAGCAAGCTGGCGTCCAAGAAACCGCGATTTGCCCGACCTTGCTTTGCGCGGTGAGAAAGAGGGGCTCACGGTGCTTCTCGAAGGTGATGACAAGCTATCTACATTTGCATGGCGTGTGCTTGCGCGCATTCTAACCTATTCCGCGAGCCTGGTGCCGGACGTAACTCACTCGCCACAAGACATCGATGATGCCATGAAGCTTGGCTATAACTGGGTGCAGGGTCCATTTGAAATGATGGATACAATCGGTTCTGGCAAACTGGTAGAGCGTCTTGAAGCTGAAGGTTGGCATGTGCCGGAGTTTCTGCGCAACACAGCCGGAAAACCGTTCTATGCGCCAGAAGGGAACGTGCTGAAAGTGCGGCACTGGGATGGTGATCTGCATCCTGTAGACCTTCCCGATGGTGTTGTGCGTTTTCATATGACACGCCGCACGATGACTCCGGTTTCTGAGAATGAAGGCGCAAGCCTGTTCCATCTTGAAGACGGTATTCGACTTGTTGAGTTTCACACAAAAGCGAACGCACTGGATGACACTTGCATGACGATTGTGCATGAAGCTGCGAATGATCCGGGGCCTGGCATTATTGTTCACAATGATGCGCAGCATTTCTCTGCAGGGGTGAACCTTGAGCGGTTCCTTGCATTTATTGAAGCAGAAGACTGGGATGGTATTGATCAGTTCTTGTCACGCTTCCAAGAGGCTGTTGAAGCCCTTCGCTACTGCAATGCACCTGTCGTCGGTGCTCCATCCGGTCTTGCTATTGGTGGCGGATACGAAGTGCTTGCGCATTGTGACAAGGTGGTCGCGCATTCCAATTCCGTGCTTGGCCTTGTTGAAACAAGTGTTGGTGTTGTGCCCGGTGGCGGTGGCGTCAAAGAAACATATTTGCGCTGGTATCAGGCGACAGGGGATTGGGCGAAAGCAGCGCGCAAAACGTTTGACCAAATTGGTTATGCGCAAACGGCGAGTTCTCCAGATGAAGCCGCTCCAATGCAATATTTCGTCGAAGGCCGCGATACTCAGGTCATGAACCGCGACCGTCTAATTGAGGGCGCTCGGGCTGCTTTGCAGGCGATGTCTAATGGGTATAAGCCGCGCGAAAAACCGACCTTCAAACTGGCGGGCGGTGAAGCGCATGATGAGATGGTTACCTTCCTAGAAAAAGGACAAGAGAAGGGTTGGTTCTTCCCCCATGATGTTACCGTTGCGACCGCCGTTGCTGAAATAATGACTGGCGGAAGTGATTCGGAAATACTCGAAACGGATGAAAAGAATTTATTTTCTCGTGAAAGACAGGCCTTTATTAAGCTCGCAAAAACAAAAGAGACACATGAGCGGATTTTCAATCTGTTGAGAAATGGGACTTCAATTCGGAATTAGAATTAAAAAATGAGACTTTTTGGCACAAAGTCCCGAGAATAGGAAAAATTCGTAGCGCTGAAAAGAATTTTACGCTAATTTTGAATTGATCAGGTCCCACAACCCACACAGCCTGATCATCGCCGCGAGTGCCGGGCTATCAACCCACACACGATATCAGCAATTGTTTTACAATTGTGCCCATATGGCACTTGCGGTACCTTTCCTTTCAAATGCGATTTACGACTTTCAAAGGGTAAGGTTTTACGATGAAGCTCTGGTATTCTCCTGCATCTCCGTTTGTACGAAAAGTTTTGGTTTTGGCCCATGAAACCGGTGTCATAGACCAGCTTGATCTGCAGCTTGTAGCATCAACTGCACTTGATCCTGATCCAGCTCTTTCAAGTGTAAACCCGCTTACCAAAATTCCGACCTTGGAACTGGAAGATGGTTCAACGATCTTCGACAGTACCGTGATTTGTGAGTATCTTGATACACTTCATCAGGGTGAAAAAATGATCCCTGAAGGAGAGGCGCGATGGAATGCGCTTGTTACCCAATCTATTGGCAATGGCATTATGGAAGCAGCAGTTGGTGTTCGATATGAGCAGGCATTACGACCTGCGGAGCATCAGTGGGATGTATGGATGAACGGCCAGTTTGCAAAAATCGATAAGGCTCTTGATGTGCTGGAGACCTGGCGCGGTGCTCGCATACAAGACATTCATGTGGGTTCTATTTCAGTTGCCTGCGCGCTTGCCTATCTCGACTTCCGTCATGGCACACGAGACTGGCGGGAAGGGCGCCCGGTTCTCGCTCAAATGCTGGATACATTTTCGCAACGCACCAGCATGATGGAAACACGGCCTGATTAAGCCAGAGACTTAATTTAAGAATTGCCCCGCCATCCAGCGATGGAAGTGATGGGTGGATTCATCCATAACGGGTGAGAAATGTCCGCCATCGAACCCGTCTGCTTTTCGGCCTGCTTGCATGGCTTCAACAACGCCAACATCTTCTGAAAAGACTTCTTTCCAGAAACGCGCCATTTCTTCTCGCATGGAATCATGGTTTTCATCGCGCATGGCGTCGCTGGCGTAATAGATTTCAATGTGCTCGAGCGTTTCGGATTCTGATTTTGGCTCGAGAATGATCGAAAATGTATGATCCTTGTGAACGCCTAGCATTACGTTTGGATAGAAGACAATATACTCAGCTTCCTTGTTCCAGCGGTCTGAGAGGGGCTCGAACGACGCGAAGTTGCGGCCATTCTCGTCTTCAAACTCAGTAAAGGCGCGGGTGAGCTGTCCGGCGAAGGGGCCGTCGCCCAAAATATTGCCATGGTCTTCTAGTTTGGAAACTTCATTGAGGCCCGGATGAATGAAAGGCAGGTGATAAGCTTCGCAATAGTTTTCAACTGCAAGCTTCCAATTGGTTTTTACGTTTAGCTTGAAGGATGATTCTTCACCACCATGGAAGATGGGTTTGTCAAAGTCTGCCCAGCGTTCCAGCGCGTTTGCGTAATATTCTTCGAAGGGGGCGGCATCGCCAGAAATGTTGACGAATACCACATCCAGATAGGTGTGGCTTCGCACCTCGATCAGGCCAAGTGTCGATTTGTCGATTGCAGCATGCTCATGCACTCCTGGACCGCCCACATGAGGGGTTTGCTTTAAGGCACCTTCTGTAGAATAACACCATGCGTGATAGGGGCAACGCAGCAAGCCGGTTGTTTTGCCCGCCTCTTGTACCAGTTTTACACCGCGGTGGCGGCAGGCATTATGGAATACCCGTACGATACCATCGCGCCCATGGGCAATGATGAAGGGGTCACCTAAAAACTCGACGGGTTTTACGTCACCGGGTTCAGGTACATCTTTCGCAAATCCAATGCCGACCCAGCCGGGTGAAAAGACCTTGCGCTTTTCTTCCTGAATTGCATCAGGTGAAGTATAGAACCAATTCGGCATGCCGCTTGCCTGCTCGATTGGAAGCGCTGCTTTCTCGATATCACTCTTCTTTGGCATATCCATTGGGCTAGTCTCCAGCACACCTAATATACCATAGAATCTGTCAGATAGAGAAACCTGGATTAAGACCCTAGTGCGACATGGATGTCGTTTTGTTTTGCGCCGACCAACATATCGCGTTTCCTGCCAAAACCTTTTGTTTTTTCCACGTTGAAGCCTGCAGAGTGCAATCCACGCTTCACAAAGCCTGCTGCAGTATAGGTTGCGAATGTGCCGCCAGCGACGGTGTGCTGGCCGACGTGCGATAAAAGCGTTTCGTTCCAGAGTTCAGGATTTTTTGCAGGTGAAAAGCCATCTAGGAACCAAGCATCGGTTGAAAACTCCAGAGTTGGAAGCAAGATGTTCGCATCCCTAAAATGTACTGTCAGCATAATGTCTTCGGTAAACTTTGCTTCCATTGTTTCCGAAGAAGGATCCCAAACGGCCTTTAGTTTTGAAGCCAGATCGGAAAGCTCGGGCCAGTTTGAGAGCGCTTTTTCCAATTCGTCATGTGTGATAGGAAATTGCTCGAATGAAATGAAATGCAGCGCAGCGCCAGGTGATTTGACGCTTTGCCAATGCCGAACAGTTTCCAGAAAATTCAGACCAGTGCCAAACCCAAGTTCAGCAATGGTACAGTTTGGCATATCTGGCCAGCGCTGTTTCAGGCGATTGCCATCGATAAAGACGTATTCGGTTTCCGCGCGCCCGTCATCGGTCGAGTAATAGGGGTCATCAAACCGGGTTGAGACCGGCGTTTTATCGTCGCGCCATTCCAGCATCAGAAATTTGCCCTTGTTTTGAATCGCTTAGACATACAAGTTCCGATCATGATTCAGACCGTTTCTACACAAAAACCTTATGATACAGCAATCATTGGTGCAGGCATTTTGGGCCTTTGGGCCGCGCGGCATGCCATCAAGCGCGGTGAGCGCGTGGTGCTGATTGAAAAGCGCCATATTGGTGCAGGAGCTTCCGGCGGGTTTCTGGGTGCTTTGATGCCGCACATGCCGGACAATTGGAATGCGAAGAAGCAGTTTCAGTTTGATGGACTGCACTCTCTACCTAACGTTATTGCAGAACTTGAAGCGGATACAGGAATGGACTGCGGATATCAGCGTTGCGGGCGGAT